>JANNDZ010000689.1:0-16067 GCA_031378395.1 Pseudanabaena sp. OTE_75_metabat_487_sub | reverse complement strand
GGCTATAACTAATACCAAACACAAAATGGCTATGCCATTTTGTGTTTGGTATTAGTTATGCCTTTGCCTCAATCTGCAAGTAAACCATTTAACTGCTCAGTGGTGGCGTGGTAAATCTCACCACAGAAATGACAAGTTGCTTCTGCACCTTTGTCCTCAGCAATCATCGATCGCAAATCCTCTTCGCCAAACAATTTCATTGCGGCTAACACGCGATCCATCGAGCAAGGACAACTAAATGTGACATCTTTACTCATGGGCAAAATATCGAGATGCATATCAGCAAATATCTCGGTCATCACCTCTGCGATCGCTTTACCTTGGAGCAGCAAATCCATGAATTTTTGCGTATCACTTTTGGCATCTAGTTGGCTCAGTAACTCTTCTTGAGAGAGGTTGGCGGTCTTCGCAGCCCGAAGCGCGGCTTTAGGCATAATCTGCAATAAGATTCCAGCAGCAACCTTTACGGGAGCATCGTCACGATCTTGCTCAATTATTTCCGTAAGCATGAGCTTTGAGTAGGTCTGCTCAGATGAAGCTAAGTACCATGCAACATCATTGGCGATATCACCCGCAATTAATTCGACGGTGCTGCTGTAGGGTTCGCCATAGCCAACATCGCGCATAACTTTGAAAAAGCCTGTATGCCCAACACCTTGGCTAACATTTTGTTGACCATCAGCGAGGGGAGGTAATGCAAATTTGGGGTTGGTGACAAAGCCGCGTACTGTCCCATCAAACCCTGCATCGGCATAGACTAAGCCCAGCCCACCATCACCCGCTACTCTGACATTTACTCTGGCTTGAGATTGCTTCATATTTGAGGCGAGCAACAAGCTAGCACTCATGGTACGACCAAGTGCTGCTGTGGCGACCGCTGATAAATGATGTCGGCGATGAGCCTCATTGAGTGATTGGGTAATATTCACGCCAATGACACGGACTCGTCCGTCGGCGGTGAGGGCGCGAATTAAGCGATCGTTCATGAAATTTTTCTAACGGTTGAGTATTCATATAGAGCAGTACAGGCATTACCTGATCTAGATCTCCATGTTATATCAAAGCTCAAAATGGCATAGCCATTTTGAGCCTTTAAAAATCTTACTGAGTGTAGCTATTAATTACCGAAAGTGTGGCGACACTTTCGGTAATTAATATTAACTTGAGTTCAGCAAGGCTTTGGCTCTAAAGTGCGATCGCGATATAATTGAAGGTAAACTGATAGCCATAAATTCGGGGACAAAACAAGATTCATGGATGTAAAAGCAGCAGTCGCCTTCGCCGCAGGACAACCCCTCAAAATTGAGACAGTGCAACTAGATCCACCCAGAGCAGGTGAAGTCCTCGTCGAGATCAAAGCCACAGGAGTCTGTCATACCGATGCATTCACCCTATCAGGAGATGACCCAGAGGGATTATTTCCTGCCATCCTCGGACATGAAGGCGCAGGTGTCGTCGTCGAAGTCGGCGCAGGTGTCACCTCTCTCAAAGCAGGCGATCGCGTCATTCCTCTCTACACCCCCGAATGTCGCAACTGTTCCTATTGCCTCAGTGGTAAAACCAACCTCTGCCAAGCGATCCGCGTCACCCAAGGGCAAGGCTTAATGCCCGATGGAACCAGTCGATTCTCCATCAATGGCGAAAAAATCCATCACTATATGGGAACTTCCACCTTCGCGAACTACACTGTTCTCCCTGAAATTGCCCTAGCCAAAATCCGCGATGACGCTCCCTTTGAGAAAGTCTGCTATATCGGCTGTGGTGTCACGACAGGCATCGGCGCAGTAATTAACACCGCCAAAGTTGAATATGGCTCTAATGTGGTCGTCTTTGGCTTAGGTGGCATTGGTCTAAACGTGATCCAAGCATGTCGCATGATTGGCGCAAACATGATCGTCGGCGTAGACATTAATCCCAAAAAACGCGCCCTCGCTGAAAAAATGGGCATGACTCATTTTGTGAATCCTTTAGAAGTAGAAGGCGATCTCGTTCCCTATCTTGTCGATCTCACTAAAGGCGGTGCAGACTATACCTTTGAATGCATCGGTAGAACCCAAACCATGCGTCAAGCTCTCGAATGCTGTCACAAAGGTTGGGGTGTCAGCGTAATTGTCGGTGTGGCAGGCGCAGGTCAAGAAATCAGCACCCGTCCATTTCAATTAGTCACAGGTCGCGTTTGGAAAGGTACAGCCTTTGGTGGTGCAAAGGGACGTACTGATGTTCCCAAAATTGTCGATTGGTATATGGAAGGCAAAATCGATATTGATAGTTTGATTACGAATGTAATGCCGATTGAGGAAATCAATGAATCATTCTCGATGATGCACAGAGGCGACGCAATTCGGACAGTGTTGACTTTCTAATCAAAAGAAGTTTTAAAAAATGCCGCTTCGCGGCATTTTTTAAAACTTCTTTTGATTAGTAGCAAGCTGAGGATTATAAGTGCCAGCAATAATCGCCAAGCCTTTATATAGATACACACAAAGGATCATCGGGAAATACCACCAATATTTTAGAGACTGCCTTAACCAAGGCAAGATCGTAACTATACTTGCTGCGATCGCAAAAATTGGTAAGAGTAAGACGAATAGAATGATCAGCAGAAATCGGGCTAATTTATGA
Organism: Pseudanabaena sp. OTE_75_metabat_487_sub; assembly: GCA_031378395.1. GTDB lineage: Bacteria > Cyanobacteriota > Cyanobacteriia > Pseudanabaenales > Pseudanabaenaceae > Pseudanabaena. The sequence continues at coordinate 13,445 of JANNDZ010000689.1, read as the reverse complement.
TGCTGAAGCTGAGGAAATCGCAGGACAAATGTATGCAGTCCCCAACGATATTGATGTTCTAGAAAATCGGCAAAACTTTGGCGATCGTAATGATTGATTTCTGGTTGAGGAGAGAACTTTAGCTTATATCCATTACGTCTGAGTCGTTGCACAAACTGGACATCTTCACCTGTTCTTAAATGAGCATCAAACAGCGGTATCTCTTGGCTTAACGCTTTCATTTTTAAGCTCATATTTGTGGTCGGGATATGATAAAGTCCGTCAACATCTCGCAAAGGTGCATTAGGAATAGAAGTAAACCAAGACATCAAGTTATCTAAGTCTGCCCATATTCCATCACCGACTCCACGAACTGCGCCCCCAAATACGGCAACTTCAGGATATTGGGCATGAAGAGAACAATGAGTTTCCACAAAGCCTGTTGTCACCGAACAATCACTGTCAAGTAAAATGACAATCTCAACTCCCTGTTCGTAACACCATTGAATCGCTGTATTTCTTGCAGCACCAGCGCCTAAGTTCTCTGAATGTTTGAGCAAATGTAAACGGCGATCGCTAAGTAAACCAATAAGATTGCGATCGGCTTTGCCTGAGACTTGAGAACCATCATCGACAACAACAATCAATGTTGTTGCAGGAACGCTTGATAATACTGAAGCCAAACATCTAGCCAAAATATGACTGTTATCTTTGTAAGGAATGACAATACAACATTTGGCATCACCATGATTGGCAGCATTCATACAGTCGAACCCACAGCTAAATGGGGGAAATTAGCAGGATTGAAAAATATACTATCGAACATAGCGCAGTTATGGGTACAGTGGCATTTTTTGGCTTTGATGTCCTCTAGCTGCTGTTGCCATGCTGGACTACTAGTAATCTCCTTCAGAGTTTGAGTCTGTAAACTTCCTACGGATGCTAACATCTCGCAGGGTGCTACCTTGCCATCTCCCCACACAACCTGATGTGCAAGCCCTGCCAAACATGGAATCACCTGTGTTTGTTGTTCAATTGTTTGTAATGATATCTTCCATAAATATCGATGATAGTTGCGGAGAATCCTTGCAGCGATTTTATTTCTACCATAGTCGTAGGTTTCTAAAATCTCAAAAATCGCTGGCGCTAGTCTGTGTAGTTCTTCCATAGTTGGCAATCCTAGCGATGGATTCATCGGATCGCCACGCAATAGAATAATCGAATGGAAATCTGGCTCATATTTGCGCACCACTTTCATGAGATCAATGATTTCATGGGCATTCTCGTCATTTAAAACAGAATTAATCTTGACCGAGATTCCTCCTAGGGCCTTGATAGCTTCCAAAGTTTTCCATATCTGCTGCCAACTTCCTTTCTGGTGACGAATGCGATCGTGGGTTTCTTCTAGCCCATCGACACTCAACGAAATCGTAATTTCGGCTTTGGTGAGTTGCTTTAGTTTTTGAAGCTGATCAACCATGCGATCGCATAGCGAACCATTAGACGGAATTTGCACAACCTTGAAGTCAAAAGCGGCAATTATTTCGGCAAGATCAAGTCTTAAAAAAGGCTCTCCCCCTGCAATATCTAACCAAAAAAGTTTTCCTACTTGCTTTGCTAAGTCTTGATACTGGGCAAGTGTCATATCTCGTTTGGGAGAGAAATCAATAAAGCAATGATCGCAACGATAGTTACAGTTGTTGGTGACATGCAAAATCAAGTGCTGTAACTTTTGCTTTGTCAAATACTCCGCCAAACTAGAGGCAAAATCAATAATCATAAGTTTTCTATTTTATTTATTACTCATAAATCGCTGGCGATCGCTACAAATTGGTATTGAGGGAATAGGCGATTAGGATCTCTCAAAAACAACATTTTCATAAATGAGTGATAGCGGAAGATTGAGATCTATACTAGTCAGTTGAACTTCAGGATCGCTGATGGTTAAATCAGAACTATTGATGGTTAGATATTCCCATACTTCAGCGCGATCGCTGCGGCGATAGAACTCAATGCTAGGAGAATCTGTATTGATGAGCATATATTCCTGCAATGAGTCGATCTGGAGATAATTGCGTAATTTAATGCCGCGATCGCGACTTTCTGTAGCAGGAGATAAGACTTCAGCAATTAAGCAAGGGTATTGCAAAAAATCACGAGCATAGCGATCGCGAGGATCGCAAGTAACAACTAGATCAGGAAAGTAATAAACATTACTCGGAATGGTCATAAGTTTGGCATCGCCACCAAGAATACGACAACCTTTACCGCGTAAATGGTTTCGGATTAGGACAATTAGATTAAGGGCGATTTCGTTGTTTTCAAGCTTTCCCCCTGTCATCTCAATAATCTCTCCAAATTCATATTCATATCTACCTTCTTGCTGTACTTCCCAATCTAGATATTCTGTGGATGATAGGCTAGGCGATGAAATAGTAGCAATCATACATTTTGCCCATAATTTTTGGATTAACTATAATTATAAATAGTGTTTGGCGATCGCAGTTTGAAGTCGAGGATTTAAGCGATCGCTATATTCGGTAATCGAGAAAATGGGAATAGGCGATCGCGATAGTTCATATTTTTAGATCGTTTTTGATTTCTCACTTTTTGTCTTACCAATATATTTTATCGGTTTATAGTCCTGACAATGAGATCGCCCTAAACACCATGACTCAAAATCTAAATGAGAAAATTTAGTACATGGTCAACAGCCCCAAAGATTCTGTATTGTTTAAATCCTGAATGTCAAGATAATGTTTTCTCAAAATATTCTCAATTTTGTTGGTTGAGCAGTTGCCACGGCGAATCCAAATTATTTTTGGCGGAAATCCCAACAAGATTAGCAACTCATTGTAGTCGCCATCTTTTGTGACGATTGTGAAGTCATTTGTCTTTGCGTGTTGCCAAACTTGCCGATCTTCTACTCGATCTAATTCCAAATGATAAACATGATTGGAATTTGGAAACAATTCTGCTAAGCGATGAATCAATTTTGGTGAAAGGTTATGATCGAAGAGTAGCTTCATGCTTGAATCAGGAGGGTTTGTTGTTCGCGGTCGGCGGCATAGCTAAGGCAGGCAAAAATATCTTCTTGGGTAAGGTATGGAAAGTCTTCAAGGACTTCTTGATAGGTCATGCCAGAGGCGAGATAGGACAGAACATCATAAACGGTGATTCGCATTCCTCTGATGCAGGGTTTGCCACTGCGTTTTCCTGATTCAATGGTGATGCGATCGCGATAGTTCATATTTTTAGATCGTTTTTTGATTTCTCGCTTTTTATCATACCAATTTATTTTATCGGTTTATAATGCGTGAAATGCGATCGCCCTAAGCCCCATGACTCAAAAGCCAGAATCAAATAATGCCAATAAACCGAAATTAACTACCCAAGAACAGGTCATTAATTTTATTTCAATAGTCATCAAAAATGGTGGGCTTGTTGGAGGTGGTGCAGGTGCAGCTTGGATATACTTCAAAGATAGTGATATTCCCAAAGCGATCATGTCAATGTTGCTAGGTGCATTGATCGCCTATTTTGGAGAAATGATCAAGCCAATCCATGAAGGTAATAAGAAACGCTTTCAAAAAATGGGTGAATCTGCCAATGAAGGAATTGATAAGATCGGTGGTGCGTTTGTTGCAAAAGTGACTGCGGTTGAGGATCGCTATTTTGAAGCACAGGCGACGGATTGTGAGCTTTGTAGGATTGAGGGTGTTGGGAAGATTGATCGCATTGCCATACCGATGTTAGAGGATGTGTTGGTGCAGTTGAGTCTGAATTTGAATATGGGGACGGCGGGATTTCGTAATGAGCAGAAATTAGCTAGGTTAATGAGAACTGAAAATTTTAATAAAGAAGTTAATCAAGAAGACTTAGAGGAGCGTTTCACAGCTGATATTTGGAAACTATTAGCAAAAGCAAAAAATGATTCGATTTATCGGCAAATTGCAATTTTGGCTTGGGGGGGCTATGGCAAAACCACATTATTACGCCATGTTACCTATCGCCTATGTCGAAATAAACAAAATGAGAATCACAAGCATGATGTACCGCGCTTTGTGCCTGTGTTACTGCTTTTACGGGAGTATCGAGATTTACTCACTCAAGAAAATCCTGAAGACTTACCAACGATCATTGAGAAGCATCATCTTCCTAGCCTAAATGCTAGTTTGCAAATGCCCACAAATTGGGCGCAGGATCTGCTCAATAAGGGCAGGATGATGATTTTGTTAGATGGATTTGACGAGGTTTCAAAATCACAGCGTCCATTGGTAGCGAGGTGGTTAAATACGCAAATGCGGAACTATCCTAAGTCTGTATTCATTTTGTCATCACGTCCTAGAGCTTATATTGAGCAAGACTTTGAGAATGATCGCTTAGATTTGAAATCAGTATTTCATGTACAGCCCTTTACGCTTAAGCAGATTCGAGAATTTGTGGTGAAATGGTATTGGTGTCAGGAATATTATGCCTGTGGCAAAACAGACACTCCCGCAGTGCATCGGGAAGCAACGAAAGCAGCCGAAGACTTGTTAAAACAGATCGTTAATCGTGAAGAATTAACAAAATTAGCCAGTAATCCTCTATTACTAAATATGATCGCTCAGTTTCATCGCCGCTATCCAAGTGCGGAACTGCCAAAACGGAGAGGTGATCTTTATCAAGAGATCTGTAATTTGCAATTAAAGGATCGCCCCAATGCGCGACAGTTGGAGACGATGCTTACGGATGGTGGTGATCCACAGGTGATCTTGCAAATGCTGGCGTTGGAGATGATGATCCAAAAGGAAGAACGGATAGATCGCGAAATTTTGTTAGAGAGACTAGATTCTTACTTGGCTACACAGGATGAATCTGTCAATGCGAGTGAATTTCTCGAAGATGTGGAGAAAATTAGTGAATTGCTAGTTCAGAAAGAAGATGAACTTGAGTTTTCGCATTTAAGTTTCCAAGAGTTTCTAGCAGCGATGGAAATTATTCGTACCAATCAAGAAAGCATTTTATACGAGCATTTTACTGAAGATTGGTGGAAGCAGGTGATTTTGCTGTATGTGAGTAAGGTGAAGAAGCCTAGCAATCTCATTAAAACAGCGCTAGATGCTGGGGCGATAGATTTGGCTTTGGCTTGCACTCAGGAAACGAGGAAACAGATTGATGCAAATGTCAAAAAGGATTTACAAGCTCTAGAAGAACAACGCCAGTTGCAAGCGGTAGAAATTGAGGTTAAAAATTCTCTCTATCAACCATTAGAAGAATATCTCAAAAATCAGCAATGGTATGAGGCGGATCGGGAAACTCAGAAGCTGATGATCAAGATGACAAATCGGGAGGAAGAGGGATATTTAAAGTTAGAAAATATTAAAAATTTCCCTTGCGAGGATTTACTAACGCTAGATCGCCTCTGGGTGGAATATAGCAAGAAGCATGGATTTGAGTTTGGTTTTAGCGTCCAGAAGCAGATTTATGTCGAGTGTGGTGGCAAGATAGATTTTAGTCATCCAAGTTCTAAGACTTGGAAGCAATTTTGCGATCGTACTGCATGGAGAAGGGATGGAGAGTATGTGAACTACCCCAAGCCATTTTTTGAGAATAATTTTATGAATGTTAAGGGCCACCTCCCTTTGAATATAGTTTTTTTCACGGGGTGGGTGTTTGGAGGGGTAGGAGGTGAGGGCGTTTCTTATCTCGCATCGAGACTCGTAGAGTGTAAGGTATAAAGCTTTTGCATTCCTATTAGGATTTGTAAACCGTCCATTAGCTATGACATAATGCGCTTTTCCGAGATCCGTTACCTGTCACCAGCCCCATCATCCTCATCACCGCCTTTACCCGAAAATTACTGGCAATCTGTTTTCGTAGGGACAGAGCATTCCCGCAGAAATTAATAATTTTGCAGATCCTCTCAAATCGGGAATGCTCTGCCCTAAACCTCTAACATTAACCAACCATTTCCAAACCGCCACAAACCTCCAACATTCACCAATAATATCTAAACCCGCAGGGATAATTTATCGTTTACAGCGAAGAGGGTAGAGCATTTGCGTATAAAGATTTCGGTGATGATTTATAAATATCAGCGCAAATGCTCTACCCCTACATTTGACAATTTCACCATTCCCGTAGGGGCAGAGCATTCCCGCAGAAATTTATGATTTTTCAGATCCGTTTAAATTGGGAATGCTCTGCCCTAAACCTTCGCGATGCACGACAATCTTCAAACCGCAGTCATAAATCATCAATTACAGCGCAAAGGGTAGAGCATTTGCGTATAGAGATTTCCGTGATAATTTGAAAACATCAGCGCAAATGCTCTACCCCTACATTTTCCATATTTACCGCATTTGTTTTATGTCTTACAACTCTGAAATTCATCATCGACAATCTATCCGTTTACAAGGATATGACTATACAAACGAAGGAATCTATTTTGTAACCATCTGTTGCTATCAAAGACAGCATTTATTTGGAGAGATAGATAACGGAGAAATGAAAATAAATTTGATTGGTCAAATTGTATCGGCACTATGGCAAAAAATGCCTCAGCATTTTCCGAACGTAGAGCTTGATGGATTTATTCTGATGCCAGATCATCTACATGGAATCATCATGATTTCCGAATCCAAGGAAAAAGCCTCATTAGCCAACATCATTCAAAATTTCAAATCCATTTCTTCTCGCAAAATCAACCGTATTAACAAAACCTACGGCATATCAATTTGGCAACGAAACTATTACGAAAGGATTGTAAGGACTGATCAGGAATTAATAAATCTGCGTGAATACATTAAAAATAATCCAGCTAATTGGACAGATTGTAATACCGAATAAATCGAAATAATGTTTTCATTCCCATCATTCTCGTAGGGGCAGAGCATTCCCGTCACAATTTATAAATTCTCAGATCCATCTAAATCGGGAATGCTCTGCCCTAAACCTCACACATTAACCGACCATACCCAAACCGCAGGAATAAATTATCCGTAAAAGCAAAGAGGGTAGAGCATTTGCGAATAAAGATTGTAGTGGCGAGTTACGAGATGGTGGCAGTAATGCTCTACCCCTACATTTGTTTTTTCCCATTTTAAACGTAGGGGCAGAGCATTACCGCCACAATTTATAAATTCTGCGATCGCCTGAATACGGTAATGCTCTGCCCTTAACCTTCGCAATTCACCCAAAATCTCAACCCGCCCTAAACCTCCAACATTAACCGATCGCTCTCAAACCGCAGGAATAAATTATCGTTTACAGCAAAGAGGGTAGAGCATTTGCGAACGAAGATTGTAATGATGAGTTGCGAGGTGGTGACGCAAATGCTCTACCCCTACAAATTTTTTCTTTTTTATTTTTACCTTTTCCTTGTTGTTGCCAACTCTTTCACAAACTAGTTTGTAGTATTATGAAGTGTAAACCTTTGCAAAATCTGACATAGTCTAGAACGATGACATCTGCTCCTAAAGCCAACTCTGAGAAACCTGCGCCAAAAAGCCTCGAACAGTCTGAATACAAAGACACCGTTAACCTACCGCAAACGGACTTTTCGATGCGGGCAAATGCAATTATCAAAGAGCCAGAGATTCAAAAGTTTTGGCAGGAACAAAGCATTTACGAAAACTTAAGCCAGAACAACCAAGGCGATATTTTTACGCTCCATGATGGCCCTCCATATGCCAATGGGACACTGCATATGGGACATGCTTTGGGCAAATCTTTAAAAGATATAATTAATCGCTACCAACTGTTGCGTGGACGTAAAGCCCGCTATGTATTAGGTTGGGACTGTCATGGCTTACCAATCGAACTTAAGGTATTACAAAATATCAAGGCAGAAGAACGGGCTAATTTAACCCCTCTGCAATTGCGAAAACGGGCTAAGGAATTTGCCATGCAAACAATTGACGAACAAGCCGCCATGTTCAAGCGTTTGGGAGTTTGGGGTGATTATGAAAATGCTTATTACACTTTGAAGCCCGAATATGAAGCAGCGCAAATCAGTGTATTTGGGAAGATGGCACTGAAAGGCTATATCTATCGCGGACTTAGACCTGTGTATTGGTCGCCCAGTTCACATACAGCTCTCGCTGAAGCTGAATTAGAATATCCCGAAAATCATATTTCGCGTAGTATCTACGTCGCTTTCCCTGTCACAAAATCAAGCGACAAACTGAAGGCGATCGCAAATCTACCAAACCTCCATGCTGTGATCTGGACAACAACACCTTGGACAATTCCTGCTAACTTAGGAATCAGCGTCAATCCATCCCTAGATTACAGCATCGTCGCTGCTGGCGATAAAAACTACATCGTCGCTACAGAACTAGTAGAAAAACTAGCGGCAACCTTTGAGCAAGCTTTAGAAGTTAAATACACTTTCAAAGGTGATGTTCTTGAAGGTGTGATCGCTAAACATCCGATCGCTGATCGCCCTAGTCCGATTGTTTTAGGCGAACATGTCACCGCCGAGTCAGGTACAGGCTTAGTACATACTGCTCCCAATCATGGTCACGATGACTTTATCGTTGGCAAGAAATATCATTTGGGAATGATTTCCCTAGTAGACGATCGCGGTATTTTTAATGCTGATGCTGGCGAAGACTTAGCTGGTTTGAGCGTTCTCAAGGAAGGAAATACCAAGGTAGTCGAAATCTTGACGGCTAATGGAACTCTCATTAAAGAAGAAGCCTATAACCACAAATACCCCTACGATTGGCGCACCAAGAAGCCTGTGATCGTCAGAGCCACCGAGCAATGGTTCGCGTCTGTTGATGGTTTCCGTGGAGATGCTTTGCGCTCGATCAAAGAGGTGAAATGGATTCCTGCGATCGGTGAGAATCGGATTACCTCAATGGTGCAAGAGCGATCGGATTGGTGTATTTCTCGTCAACGTACTTGGGGCGTACCGATTCCTGTATTTTATGACGAAGAAACCAACGAACCTTTGTTGACGGTCGAAACAGTCGCCCATATTCAAGCCCTGATTGGCGAATATGGCTCCGATGTTTGGTGGGAAAGAGAAGTTGAAGAACTGCTTCCTGAAGCCTACCGCAACAATGGACATAAGTATCGTAAAGGCACAGACACGATGGATGTCTGGTTTGACTCTGGCTCCTCTTGGGCAGGTGTGCTAGGTGGTGAGAATCATGACTCTAAACTTGTTCCCTATGCTGTCAATTATCCTGCGGATATGTATCTCGAAGGCTCTGATCAACATCGTGGCTGGTTCCAATCTTCATTGCTGACAAGTGTGGCAACCAACGGCTATGCGCCTTACAAGACTGTGCTAACGCATGGCTTTGCCCTAGATGAGAAGGGACAGAAAATGAGCAAATCCCTCGGCAATATCGTTGATCCCACAGTTGTGATTAATGGTGGTAAGGATCAGAAAAAAGAACCTCCCTATGGTGCGGATGTAATCCGTCTTTGGGCGGCGAGTGTGGACTATACAGGCGATGTCCAGATTGGGAAGACGATCTTGGCGCAGATGTCGGATATGTCCCGCAAAATTCGGAATACGGCGAGATTCTTATTAAGCAATCTCTTTGATTTCGATCCTGCTCAGGATACTGTGACCTACGACCAATTGCCAGAAAGCGATCGCTACATCCTACATCGTCTCGCTGAAGTCACCAAAGATGTCACCGAAGCCTACGATAACTTCCAGTTCTCCCGCTTCTTCCAAACCATCCAAAACTTCTGCACAGTGGATTTATCTAACTTCTATCTAGACATCGCCAAAGATCGCTTGTACATTAGTTCACCCAATGCACCCCGCCGCCGTAGTTGCCAAACCGTGCTGATGTATTGCCTCGAAGCAATCACGAAAGCGATCGCACCAGTTCTCTCCCACACCGCCGAAGATATCTGGCAACATCTGCCCTATCCCGTAGCCCAAAAGTCAGTCTTCCAAGCGGGTTGGTTTACGGCTCATGATGAATGGCACAAGCCCGAACTAGCTGGCAAGTGGAAACGATTACGCCTTGTTCGTAGTAGGGTAAACATGGTAATGGAACTTAGGCGGCAGGAAAGATTGATCGGATCTTCACTTGAGTCTAGAGTAAAGATTATAGTTTCACTTGGGATAATAAGAGAAGACTTGCTATCTCTATTAGATGGTCATCAATTGGAAGATATTTTCATATGTTCGCAGGTTGAAGTCGTTTTTGTCTTGCCTGAAGAAATTCCTCCAGATTACTTGGTTGTTCGAGTTCATAAAGATGACAATACAATTCAGCCACCTGATCATGACCTATCTGATGAGGACTTGAGAAAGTTATTTAATCCAGAGTCAACGGAACCTCAAGATGACGCGGCAGATAGTAACTATCGAGTTGAAGGAGTAATAGTTCTTATAGAAAGAGCTGATGGTGAAAAATGTCCGCGTTGCTATAACTACTCCACCCATATCGGTGAGTCTACTGAGCATCCGCATATTTGCGATCGGTGTGTCGGTGCATTAGCAGGTACTTTCTAGGACAATGTGATTAGTTGGCTGTAAAAAACTAGAGGATTTTATTCTTTATCCTCTAGTTTTTTATTATTTGCAATACTCGCAAAAATGTTTACTAGTATTGCAACATTCACAAAATTGAAAATTCTTCGTACTCAACAGAAATATCTTGATCTCTATTCTTTTTTGTGATAACCCTTGTTAGAGTTGGGTGACCTAACCTAGTTCTTTTTACTCCTATAGGCGAAACTCTGTCTCTTCTTCTCTGTGACGAGTCTCTTGGTTTACGAGATAAAGTTGTCGTTCTAGTTACACGCTTAACAGATAAAACTTCTGCATCAGCTACTACCCTACCTCCTTCTGTAACATGAAACTTCATACCTTGCTTGAGTCGAGGAGCAACGAGATCAGGTATAAGAAAATTCATTTCAGCAATATCAGTTCGAGTTGGAAGTCTTAACCCATTTTCCACCTTCGCAGGAAAATGCAAAATGATACTGAATAGCTGTGTATTTTTTTCTGTAAAGTAAGCTGTAGCAGCATAGTCAGCGTTGCCAACAGGTCTCTTTCTACCACCCTGTTCAGCCGTTAGCCAACTAAGTGAAACTGTTGCAAAGTTTTTTGATTGGTCTTTATTTTTAGACATTATTTTTTCTGCCTCTTGATTTTCCATGAATTGAGGGGTTTTAGTTGATCTAAAAACTCTTCGTAAATGGATACTCCATCACCAATATAATCTATATTCTTAGCATGAAACATTGTTCTCGCAACATTAGAGGTAATGCTGGCTTTCACAATATAGAATGTATCCACATTTTCTGTGCCAAAATACCAAACTTTACCCCATTTCTTAGCATCTTCAAAGCTCTTTAAAAACCATTTTGCTTCCATTGATCGCCCATCAGGGTGTGGTCTAAATTGTCCACAAGTTTTTATATCCTGTAACTCTTCTATACTAACTGCCCTATACAACTCAACTATTAATTCTTCCAAGATCTAAACATTCAAAAAAATTTCACCAATGGTAACAGATCAAAGACAACTGATTATGTCGGTCAGTCTACAGAGCGTCCCCATATATACGATCGCTGTTCTAATCCTAACTCTACTCGCTATGCACGCTATCTACCTTTTTGGGCGTAAAAGTGTTTTAACGCAAAACCAAATCAATAGTCTTTGATCGCTGAAACCCTTATAAAATTGACTAAAAAGTATTTTAATGCAACCCAAAAAAGATAAAATAAAGCTGAAACAGACTTATTGATCTGTTGACGGTGTCTGCTGAGCATCTGCATGGATGCGATCGCTCTGTCGGTGCTTTAAATTTCTAAGATTGTCGATCGCTAGCTCTTGCCAGTAAAACACCAATTTGAATACCCACCATGCCTGCGATCGCACTGCCCACAAAATAAACTAGTAACATTGTGATATTACCTTTCTCAAAGAAATCGCTAGATTCCAATCCGTAGGTAGAGAAAGTAGTATATGCACCACAAAAACCTGTTGTTGTCATCAAGCGGAATTCAGGTGAAATGATGCGAATATTCTCGGTTGCGAGGGTCAGAATATAGGCAATGACCAAACATCCTGTGACGTTGATAAAGAACGTACCGTAAAATCCAAAATCTTTGCCAAATATAGCTTGTGCTAAATCAATAATATAAAAACGGCTCAAAGCACCAAAAATAGAGCCGATCGCTATAGCTAGTGGAAAACGTCCTTTTAGAAAATCCATTGTTTATTGTCCTTGGAATTGGGAATTACGAATTAGGTAACAAAAAGCTTGGCGATCGCTATACCTAAAAACACAGCGACTACACCTAAAATTGCGCTCCCAGCCCAATAAAAAGCAGTCGTGCTCTTTTGTTTACTCCGCCACATCGTGAGCGTGTCAAAGCCATAGGTGGAGAAAGTGGTGTAAGAACCTAGAAATCCAGTTCTAATTAATAGATCTAATTCTGTGGGATAGCCCGTAATTCCTTTGGAAATCGCAAAAAAGAATCCCATCGCTAAGCAGCCAGTTAAGTTAATTCCAAAAGTTGCATAGGGAAATTTTGTCCCATATTTTGCCTTTGACCACTCTGTAAGATAAAAACGAGATAGAGCGCCAGGTACTGCACCTGAAGCGATCGCGAATGCATTAGTTATATCTGACATGAGTTGCTAACAATGAATTACGCGAGTAAATGATGTTGTCTTAACGGAAATAGCAATATCTTTACCAGTATTATCAGTAGTGCATCTATTTGTAAAATAAATACTTTAAATAACCCTTGTTCGGGGGCGATCGCAAAGAATTCATTCGCTGCAACCATTGCCTGTCAGCCCATATCCTTTGATATCATGAAAAGTAAGTCATCCAGATAGCCATTAATCTTCGTAGATTTAAGTAGAGCAATGAAAAATACCAAAGGTATTAGCCTGTCATATCAACCATGAAAAAAAGAGATTTGTTACTAACTGGAGCAGCCATTATCGGTGGCACTTGGATATCCCTATTTGGGCGACAATCTTCAGATTCTCCCCCCATAGACTCAGCGATCGCAGTAGACTCAACTAAAGCAACTAAGAGATATAAAATCATGAAAACCGAAGAAGAATGGAAACAAACTCTTACCTCAGAACAGTTTCGTGTTTTACGAAAACATGGCACTGAGCGCTCCTTTAGTAGTGCTCTTGATAAGGAATATAACAAAGGAGCTTATAACTGTGCTGGTTGTGACCTACCGCTATTTACATCTGACACCAAGTTCAACAGCCGCACTGGTTGGCCGAGCTTTTTTGCACCAATCGAAGGGGCGATCGCAACTACAACCGATACTTCTCTGTTTATGAAGCGTGTTGAAGTCCATTGCAGCCGATGTGGTGGGCATTTGGGACATGTCTTTGATGATGGGCCACAACCAACAGGACAGCGCTACTGCATGAATGGAGTTTCTCTCAAATTCGTGCCTGCTTAGCCCAAAGCGGTGGTGCTTTGATCTCAAACTAATAAATTTTTCAAAAGTGTTGC
>JANNDZ010000633.1:0-4576 GCA_031378395.1 Pseudanabaena sp. OTE_75_metabat_487_sub | reverse complement strand
ATGGGAATTCCCTCGTCCCCTTTTGGCAGAAGTGGCTGGGGGGCAAGATCAATCTTATTAATCACCAAAATTACAGGGCGATCGCATACAGTTGCATAGATCTCCGCATCCTTCTCAATCCAACCTACACTGGCATCAATTACCATCAATACTAAATCCGCAGACTGAGCAGCTTGGCGCGATCGCTCTACACCGATCTTCTCTACCACATCTTCTGTTTCTCTAATCCCAGCAGTATCGAGAACTTGAATAGGAATCCCACCGACTACCAGTTGTGAATCGACAACATCACGGGTTGTCCCAGGTAAATCCGTAACGATCGCCCGATCGCTACGGCTCCATGCATTTAACAAACTGGATTTACCAACATTTGGACGACCAACGATCGCTACTTTTAACCCTGTCCGCAATAGTTCGCCGCGATCGGCAGTTGCTAAAATCTGTTGTGATTCCTGAGAAACTGCGAGAATTTCTGCTTTTACCCATTCCACATCAAGGGGTGGTAAATCATCTTCAAAATCAATTCTTGCTTCAATTTCCGTTAAGACATTCAAGCATTTACCGCGCAAGTATTTTAAAGACTGAGCAAGTTTGCCACGGAGAGAGGAGATCGCCGCTTGAGCAGCTTGGGCAGACTTAGCTCCAACCAAATCATTAATACTCTCAGCTTGAGTGAGATCGATACGACCATTTAGAAAAGCTCTCAAACTAAACTCTCCCGCTTCCGCTAATCTTGCGCCTTGCTCTAGACAAAGATTTAACACCTGCTGCACCGCCATAATTCCCCCATGACAATGAAATTCCACGACATCTTCACGGGTAAAAGAACGTGGCGCTTTCATCAATAACAAAAGACTTTCATCAACAATGGTTTTCGTCAATGGATGCTTCACATAGCCATAGAGAATGCGATGACTTTCCCAAGCTTGTTTGCCGCCTGCATAAAAAATTTGCTGCGCGATCGCTACCGCGCGATCACCTGATAATCGCACAATACCCACACTGCCCTGTTGTGGTGAAATAGCAGTAGCAATTGCGGCGATCGTATCAGATAAACTCATTGGTTACTCTCAAAAACAGATAAATGATTTATGATTACTTACAGAGATTTGTGCTCACAGCCGAACCCATGAATTTGGTGAAAGTGACACAAAGCAACACTTTTTTCAATAGATATATTAACTTTTATCTATTTTCAGGCTAATTTTTTATCCGAGTCCTCTTAAATTATGGCTAAAGCTACAAAAGGTGATTTATCAACTTACCAAAAAAGGCGTACCAATTCTTCAAATAGGGCGGCAGCAAAAGCTGGAAACAATCTGACAAAAGAGCCTCTAAGATTGCACCAAGCAATTTTAGATAGTGCTAATTACTCGATTATTGCGACAACTGTGGATGGGGTGATTTGCGCTTTTAATACCACAGCTGAGCGTTGGCTGGGTTATTCAGCTTTAGAGATCATAGGGAATTGTACTCCTGAGCGCTTTCATGATCCTTTAGAAATACAACAACGGGCGATCGCCTTAACAAAAGAGTTAGGAAAGGAAATTTCCATAGGATTTGAAATATTTGTTGCCAAAGCGAAACTAGGACAAATAGAAGAGAGCGAGTGGACATATATTTGTAAAGATGGATCGCGATTTCCTGTGATGCTCTCTATCTCGGCACTGCGGAATGAAGATAATCAGATTTCAGGTTTTTTAGGCATTGCTAGCGATATTTTCAAGCGAAAGCAAGCCGAAGAGAAGTTGCAAGAAACACTACACCAGCTAGCATTTCAAAAATTTGCCCTTGATCAAGCTGCGATCGTTGCCGTTACTGATTTGGATGGGAAGATCACTTACGCAAATAATAAATTTTGCGAAATCTCTGGATATAGTCAAGACGAGCTATCAGGCGAAAACCATCGAATTATCAACTCGGCGTATCATCCACCTAATTTCTTTGCCGAGCTATGGGATACCATCTCCAGTGGAAAAGTATGGCGTGGTGAAATCCGTAATAAGACTAAAGATGGAGCATTTTACTGGACTGATAGCACGATCGTGCCCTTATTAGATGATCATGGTAAGCCCATAAAATATCTGTCAATTCGATTTGATATTAGCGATCGCAAAAAAAATGAAGAAACTCTTCGCCTACAAGAACGTGCGATCGCTTCTAGCCACAATGGCATCGTGATCACAGACTGCCTGCGCCCTGGCAATGCAGTTGTCTATGTGAATTCTGCATTTGAAAAAATCACGGGCTATAAATTTAGTGAAGTAATCGGTAAAAATTGTCGTTTCTTGCAAGGAACCGATGTATTTCAACCTGAAAAAGATATTCTTAGGAATGCAATTAATAAAGGAGAATCTTGCAACGTTGTGATCAGGAACTATCGCAAAGATGGCTCTTTATTTTGGAATGAATTAAATATTTCACCAATCGTTGATGACATGGGCAAGGCGACTCACTTTATCGGTATCCAAACCGATATCACGGCTCGGAAAGAAGCGGAGAAAGATTTAAAAAGGCAGATGCGCCTCACCGTATTACTTAATCGAATTACTGACGAAATTCGCCAAAGCCTTGATATTGAAAGTATTTTTCAAACAGCTGCTCATCAAATCCAGTTAGCTTTTCGAGCCAGTCGTTGCCTCATTTACAAACTAGACTATGAAGAACAAAACTTAGTTCAGCCCCATATTTCTCTCATGTCAGAGCAATTAGCTGACAAAATTTTTTCTATCAAAGATTTTGAATTGCCTTTGTTAAATAGTGCTTTTGGGCAACGAGTTTCTAATCAAGATCAGGCGATCTCGATTACCAACGTTTATGCAGAGGAAGATTTAGGTGAGCTGGGGGAATTGTTCTATCGAATGCAACTGCGATCGCTAATAGCGATCCGCACCTCATCCCATGGATTGACCAATGGCATCATTTTATTACACCATTGTAATAGCTTTCACGAATGGACAATTGAAGAGAAAGAGTTGCTTGAAGCCGTAGCAAACCAAGTCAGCATTGCACTATCTCAGGCAAATTTACTCATCCAAGAAACCCGTCAACGGGAACAACTAATCAAACAAAATGCCGAATTAGAAGAAGCCCGAATCATTGCGGAAGCTGCCAACCGCTCAAAAAGTGACTTTTTGGCAACTATGAGTCACGAGATTCGTACGCCCATGAATGCGGTAATTGGGATGACAGGAGTCTTACTCGACACAAATCTAACTAAAGAGCAACGAGAATTTGTGGAGATTGCCCGCAATGCAGGTAGTACCTTGCTAACGATCATCAATGATATTTTAGACTTTTCTAAAATTGAATCAGGGCATCTGGAATTAGAAGAACAAACCTTTGATTTGAGAACTTGCTTAGAAGATACAATCGAATTGCTATCAGCCAAAGCCTTTGAAAAAGAGATTGAACTTGGTTATTTTATTCATCCAGATGTGGATTTGATTGTAATTGGTGATATGAATCGATTACGACAAATCTTAGCAAATTTAATCGGTAATGCCATCAAATTTACTAGTCGCGGTTCTGTAAATATTTCGGTTACACAATTACTCATTTCACATTATTTACGTTGTGAACTCAGCGATCACCATGAAGAAACTCAGTTATTAAGAACCCTACAATTCGCAGTTACAGATACGGGAATTGGCATTCCTAGCGATCGCTTACATCGATTATTTCAACCCTTTAGCCAAGTTGATGCCTCCACGACAAGACAGTATGGTGGTACTGGGCTAGGACTAGCGATCAGTAAACGTTTATGTGAAATCATGGGCGGCACAATGTGGGTAGAAAGCAGTGTTCAGGAAGGTTCTACCTTTTACTTTACGATTGTGGCTCCAGTAAATGTTTGGGGACAACCTACGACAATCAGTATTTCTCCTACTCAGCTAAGCGCGACTCGAACTTATCCAGGCATACAGAAGCAAAGCTTTGTTTTTGATCCCCATATGGCTAAGCATCATCCATTGAGAATTTTGCTAGCTGAAGACAATATTGTTAATCAAAAAGTTGCTATACATATCTTGCAGCGTATGGGCTATCAGGCGGATGTGGCGACTAATGGGTTAGAGGTAATATCTGCACTTTTACAACAACCCTATAACTTGGTGTTTATGGATATGCAGATGCCAGAGATGGATGGGCTTGAAACGACTCGAGCGATCGAACAAAATTGTCAAAATGGCAAAATCATATCTAGGCCGAGGATTGTAGCAATGACCGCCAATGCCATGCAAGGCGATCGCGAGATTTGTCTCGCCTCAGGTATGGATGACTATCTCAGCAAACCAATCCATAACTTGGAACTCGTCAGGGTGTTAGGAGAATGTCCATCAGTTACCCCAAGTAGTCCAATGACCTTAGCTTCAATCAATATGTCTACGCTTCTTGAAGCAGCCAATGATATCGGCGGCGGAGATCCAGAATTTTTGATAGAACTAATCGACAGTTATCTAGAAAATTCGCAATCGCTCCTCCAAGAGTTATATACTAGTTTTGCACAGGAAAATTTTGAGGTGATTTTGCTGACAGTACACACCTTAAAATCTAGCAGTAGTGTCATTGGTGCTGA
>JANNDZ010000648.1:0-3329 GCA_031378395.1 Pseudanabaena sp. OTE_75_metabat_487_sub | reverse complement strand
CAGAAGTCCCGCCCCGCGAGACTTCTTGGTATACCAATTCACAAAAGTGTCGGTACACTATTGTGAATTAAAAACCAAACCCAGTAATGGTTTTATGTCTTAACTCACTTGGCTATAGCTATAAAACCATTACTGGGTTTGGTTTTTAATTCACAAAAGTGTACCGACACTTTTGTGAATTGGTATAACAAGAAGTCTCGCTGTGCGAGACTTCTGATAGAGCTTTATGGTAACTTCACTTCTAGACGCTTCTTGATAAATTTGCACAATCTTAAAACCTATGACAGTTAACGCACAAATTGGCATTATTGGCGGCAGTGGACTCTACAAAATGTCCGCCCTGACTGATATTCAAGAAATTAATATTGATACTCCCTTTGGCAAAACTTCGGATGCATTTATCTATGGCAATTTGTCTGGAACCCCTGTGCTATTTCTGGCTCGTCATGGGCGATCGCACCATTTGCTGCCGACAGAAGTCCCCTATCGCGCCAATATCTACGCCCTTAAAAGTCTAGGCGTGGAATATATCATTTCTGCCTCAGCAGTTGGCTCCTTACAAGAATATGCCCGACCTCTAGATATTGTGCTACCCGATCAGTTTATCGATCGCACCACTAGCCGCACCTCGACATTTTTTGGTGAAGGTATTGTTGCCCATGTTGCCTTTGGTGAGCCGATTTGCAAGTCACTTCTATCAGTACTATCATCATCTGCGGAAGGTGTGGATTTGGGGCGTAATAAAGTTCATAAAGGCGGTACTTATGTTTGTATGGAAGGTCCCGCTTTTTCAACAAAAGCCGAGTCGTTACTCTATCGGAGTTGGGGAGCTAAGGTGATTGGCATGACCAATCTCACCGAGGCTAAGCTAGCCCGTGAAGCTGAGATATCTTACGCTACGATCGCATTGGTCACTGATTACGACTGTTGGCATGATGATCATGAAAGTGTAACTGTGGAGATGATTATCCAAAATTTACATAAAAATGCGGTCAATGCCCAAGCCGTAATTCAAAATGCTGTGGCAAAAATTGCAGCTAATCCACCTAGATCTGAAGCACATCATGCTTTGAAAACTTCGATCTTGACAGATTTGAGTAAGGTGTCTGGCGCAAGTCGCGATCGCTTAAAAGTGATTCTGCAAAAGTATCTCTAAAGCTTGCTAACGGTAAATTTTATGAGCGAATCAATTAAGGCAAATCGTGCAACTATAGCGATCGGGAGTTTATCTGTTGAGGCCTTTATGCTACCTGATGGTAGTTATCGGATGTCTCTCAGTCAAGCTGCTGAATGTATTGGCAAACCCGCCAGAGGCACTTTCGATTTTTTGCAATCAAAAGCATTTAAACGCTTACTAGGAGAGGTACAAGGCACTTTCGATTTTTTGCCTAGCGACTTTCCTGATGACTATAAACCAGAAAACTTTACTGTTGAAATTGGTGACGGCAGTTCGCAAGGTCAGACCCGAATTCGAGGATTACCTTTAGAACTAGTTGCACTTTATTGGGCTTGGGAAAGCTTTCGCGGTAATCGTTTGGCGTTAATGATGACAGTTACTCTAACCACTGAATCTTTAGAGCGCCGTTTTGATAATGCTTTTGGGATCACACGTACTGAGCAGGAACGAAATGCTCGCTTATCTCAAATAAATCAGCAATTAGAGAATGCTTTAGCTGTTTTGGGTGAAGGCTTTGCGCTAGATGATGATGTCCGTCGTGAGCGCGATTATTTTGAGTCCGTGCTTAAACAAAATGGTATTGATCCTTATAGTTTGCCTAGTAGCGATCATCCAAATTAAAAACAAGAAAGCCTCGCAACGCGAGGCTTTTTTATTAGAGATACTTTTTTAAGAACCAAGTCCTTTGACTGTGTCAAAAAAGAATCTTGCATTATCTTCAGGAGTGGTGGGCAAAATGCCATGTCCGAGATTCATGATATGTCCCTTGTTGCCAGCCTTGGCAATAACTTCCATGATTCGTTCACGAATATAGCTCTGCTCTGCAAATAAAACACAAGGATCAAGGTTTCCTTGTACAGGAACGTGACGACCAATGCGATCGCGTGCGTCAGCCATATCAACTGTCCAGTCAACACTGACAATATCCACACCAGATTTAGGCATTAGGTCTAGGACACCCGCACTACCGCTAATGTACAGGATCAATGGGGTGTCAGGGTACTTAGCCTTGACCTTATCGACAACTATCTTTTGGTAAGGCAGTGCAAAAGTTTTGTAGTCAGTTGGGCAAAGATGTCCTGCCCAAGAGTCGAACATTTGGACGACTTGAGTACCACACTCGATCTGGTGGATCACATAAGTACCGACCATTTCGGCGATTTTAGTCAAAAAGCTATGGATGATTGCTGGTTCTTTATATGCCAAAGCTTTGATTACAGAATAATCCTTAGATCCTTTGCCTTCAACTGAATAGGCGGCTAATGTCCAAGGTGCGCCCACAAAGCCAAGAATAGTCGCTTGATCTTTAACTTCTTCTTTGATCGCACTTAAAATCTTGCGAATAAAGGGAACGGCGGTGTCGGGATCAAATTCGGTGAGAGCATCTACTTGAGCTTGAGTCCGAATTGGTGACTCGATAATTGGGCCACGACTTTCAATAATGTCAAAGTTGATGCCGATACCTGTAAGCGGAGTGAGGATATCGGAGAACATGATCACGCCATCGGGTTGGAAAGCGCGAAATGGTTGCAAAGATATTTCGGCAGCGAGTTCGGCAATCTCCGATCTCTCTCTAAATGTGGGATATTTTTCGCGCAAGTCACGATACACCTTCATGTATCTTCCTGCTTGGCGCATCATCCATACTGGTGGACGATCCAGTACTTCACCTCTTGCTGCCCTTAGCAAGCGATCATTTCCTCCCATAATCAACTCTTTCCTATGTTTTTAAACTTTTTTATGATTGTGCCTTTGAATTATAGAACGTGACGTGCCAGACACTAATAAAGACAAGTGGGGCACTTGTCGCCCCGTTGGTCTTTCATCATTGCCAAATCCTAGAGATAGCCATCGGTTCATGTCCAAATTTAGGCTTTATTTAACCTCTGATCGCGATTTGATTACTTATACTTTCTTTAAGATATGTTATTAATACTTAAGCTATAAAATCAGAAGCTAATTTTTTGGTATCGCAGCTTCGCCGCGCTATCAAAACTCAGTGGCAGTTTTGGCTAAATAATGGCTAGGTTTAAAAATAGTGATTAATGAAGGGGCAAATTTGACAAAGGATACTGATGTAGTCTCAGATGCTACCTCAGATCAAGATTTGCGATCGCCTGAGACAAAGTCGTCTCTACAAACTGTGTTAGCG
>JANNDZ010000618.1:0-3774 GCA_031378395.1 Pseudanabaena sp. OTE_75_metabat_487_sub | reverse complement strand
TAGGGAAAGCTGACAGTAAAGCAACTGCCTTCACCAACTTTACTACTAACATTTACCTTTCCCCCATGAAGTTCGGCAAGTTTCTTCACCAAATTTAGCCCTAACCCTGTCCCTGCATACTGACGACTGAGGCTACTGTTGATCTGTACAAAGGGCTGAAATAGTTTGTTGATATCCTCCATAGAGATACCGATACCAGTATCAGACACGGAAAAACGAAGCTCAGGTTTAAAATTGTCTTCGGAATTTGCTTCTGATAAACATATGGCAACATTGGCTAAATTTGCTTCGAGATTGACTGTTCCATTTTTTGGAGTGAACTTTACAGCATTACTCAATAAATTAATTAGCAACTGTCGCATTCGGCGCTCATCTACCACGATCGCTGTTGGTACACCATCATGAATTATGAGATTTAATTGAATATTCTTTTGATTAGCTAGATGTTTAACAAAGCTAAGGCTACTGTCGCATAGATAGCGCACCGAGACCGATGTTAGATCTAGGGTAAACATGCCAGCCTCAATTTTGGCAACATCAAGAACATCGTTAATTAATTCCAAAAGATGTTGACCACTTTTTTGAATTGTTTTTAATGAACCATGTTGGCGCTGATTCAGTTCACCAAAAGCCTGCTCTAGCAATCCTTCAGAAATCCCTAAAATGGCATTGAGCGGAGTCCGTAGCTCATGACTCATTGCGGCAAGAAACTCGTCCTTAAGGCGAGTCACTCGCTCTAGTTCTTTATTGGTTGCGATCAGCTGTTCATTGCTCAACTGGAGAGCTGTTTCGGCACGTTTGCGATCGCTAATATTTCTTACTAATACGAGGACTTCATCTTCACCACAGGGACTAACCCGAACTTCCTCATAAAACCATTCGCCATATTTTTGGAGCTTATGTTCATAGATTTGCACCTCACCAGTGATAATTGCTTTATTGAATACTTCGAGTTGTTCAGCCAAAACTGTCGGCGATAAAACTTCAGAAATATTTTGCTTGATTGGTACAAATACTTCTTTGTCGGGGACAATTGGCAACATATAATCAAGACAAGTCCCATCTCGTCGAAGGCGCAGTAATAAATCAGGAATCGCATTGAGTATTTCTTGTTTGCGAGTTTCGCTTTCCGCCAGATCAGCAGTTCTCTGCTGAATTCTAATTTCTAATTCTTGGTTGAGTTTGGATAGTTCTTGTTGAGTAGTTTTCAGCTCATTGATATTTTGAATCAGCGCAATATCATACATAGGCTGATTTTCAGGGTCACGAACTATAGAAACACTCATTAATCCCCAAATAAATTGCCCATTTTTATGACGAAAGCGCTTCTCAATATGAAACCCATCAATCTCATTACTAAGTAGCTTCTGATAGTGATAGAGATCGAGCTCCAGATCCTCAGGATGGGTGATCTCCTGAAAAGTCAAAACTTGTAGCTCATTTGCTGTATATCCCAACATCTGACATAGAGCTTGGTTAACGGCAAGATGTTTCCCCTCCAGTGCAGCTACTGAAATTCCCACCGCCGCATTGTCAAATACACTTCTAAATCGCATTTCCGACTCGCGTAGCGCTTCTTCAGACCGCTTGCGATCGCTAATATTCCGAATAATGGTCAAGACTTCTTGATCGTTGACTTTTACTATCTGCACCTCTTCATATTGTATTTGCCCATTAATATTCCACTGCTGCTCAAAAGACTGAATTTGATCAGTAGCGATCGCCTGTTTGATTGCATGTAGTTTACGATTTGCTAAATCTTTGGGTAGGACATCTAAAAGATGTTTGCTGATCGGATCAAAGTCGGATGGGAGTATATCAGTGACATAGTTGCTTGAGAAGCATTCTAGATAAATGCCATCAACACTAACACGATATATCAGGTCTGGAATTGCATTTAAAACTGCTCGTTTTTGGGCTTCTACATTAACTAAGGTATCTTCAGCCAGTTTGTTTTTTGCAAAGAGAACACTTTCTTGTGTAGCAATTCCGATGATTTTGTCAGAGTCATCAAGCACAGGTAAGTGGCGACATCGAGATTGGTGCAAGAGGTTGAGCATTGACTCCAAATCTAGAATTTGCGATCGCCTAATTACCATTGGTGAAGCTGCAAGCACATCAACAATCTGTAAACTTTGGAGGTTCACTTGCTTCAGCACTAGATGCATTACATCCAACTTAGAAAAAATCCCGATGAACCTACTTCCATCAACTACTACCACACAGCCTGCTCTGGTTTCAAGTAACCGCCGATCCGTAGAGCGATCAAAGTCTGATGAATCAAGTAATTGATTCATCAGACTTATTGCCTCAAGTACAGAGATCTTTGGTGCAACTATAATCGGGTGGAGATCGATCGCAAGGTCAAGATAAATGCTGTTTTGTACTAGCATTGGTTTAGTCGTTAATTGATTAAGAGCTTGTCTAGAATGTCAGTCGATTATGACCTCGTTGTAATTGGCATGAGCGCTCATGCTCATAAATTAGTTAGCCTTGCGGCTCAACGTGAAGCCAGAGTTGCTTGGGTATGGGATCAAGTGTTACCAGACCAATATTTAAATGCTTATCTAAATATTGCCCAGATTGATCACATTTTACTGTTATTGCAAAATAAGATCAGCGATCGCCCTAAATCTGAGCGTTCGCGCCTATTTGCTCAGCAGATTTCCTCGATTCGCGATAATTTTTGTCAGGAAGAAATATTAGAAATACTGCAAAAAAAAGGGGTTGATGTAATTATTGGGGAATGTAAATTTCAAGGCAAAGTCCAAAACTCCCATATTTTAGAAGTTTGCGAAACTTCTCTCCCAGAAAGATCTAGAGCATTCTCTCAGCGCAGTCTCAGTTCACGCGCCTATGCGATCGCCCATGACATCAAACCACAACGGAAAATCTTTGGGCTTGCTGAATATAATTACTTAACCGCAAATCAGCTCCTAAATTTAGAAGATTTACCTAACTCGATCGCTGTTTTAGGCGATGACTCCTACGCCTGTGCGATCGCGCAAGCAATAAATTTTCTGGGTGTAAATACAAGCCTAATCACTGATCGTCATCATATTTTGCCAAATGTAGATGTGTCGATCGCCCGTACTTTGCAGGCTCAACTAGAAGCTGAAGGGATCCAGATTTATACCAACACGCAAACGACTGCGGTAAGTCAAATTGAGCATAGCCGCACAAGGATTTGGATAGACAACCAAACGATGGAATGCGATCGCCTGTTAATCCCCGTAGCGCCAAAAGAGTTTTATTCTCCAAGTGATCGCCATATTTATCAATGTCATGGCGATCGAGATATTGCCAAGATCATTAAACAAACCTTACAAACTGATTTTTGGCGAGCGGTATCTATTCCTCAAGTTCCGAAGATGATCAATGTATCAACAATTCCAACTGTCGCTCAGGTTGGCATGACTGAACTATTGGCAAAACAAAAGTATGGGCAAGCCCTATATATTTTGGAAAGCTCTGCTGAGGATCGCTTATGCAAGATTATTTGCAACCATAAAGGGCAAATTCTTGGTGCAAGTATGTTTGGCGATCGCGCTAAGTTGGTGATCGAGGCGATCGCGATCGCGATGCAAGGAAAAGTCGAAATCCAAAATATCGCTGTTTTACAAGAGCTACAGATTACAGAGCAATGGAAAAAACTCCATCGCGATCGTCGCCAGCAAGCAAAATTCAAAAACTGGTTTACTTTTCGGCGGGATTGGAACATTTAGGGACTTACACAAAACAATCGATCCCCAAAACATGGCGGCGGGCATAGCC
>JANNDZ010000260.1:0-4953 GCA_031378395.1 Pseudanabaena sp. OTE_75_metabat_487_sub | reverse complement strand
CGCGAAGCGCCACCAATTCTCTAAATGGTTTGCATTACCAAATCGCGCTTCTTCCCATTTCGAGAATATTTCTCTCCCAAAATCTTTTGATATACCGCTTCATAGCCATCAGCCATTCGTTTCGCCGTGAAATTCATGAGGACATGCTCGCGACAAGCCCGCCGATCTAATTGGGCAGCAAGTGCGATCGCATCTACACATTCGGTCACAGTCTGGCAGAGAAATCCGCTTACTCCATGAGCAATCACCTCAGGAGCTGAGCCCAAACTCATTGCAATTACAGGGGTTCCTGTGACCATTGATTCAATCATCACAAGTCCAAAGGGTTCTTGCCATGTAATTGGGAACAGCGTAGCAACGGCTCCACCCATGAGCACACTTTTTTGATGGTGATTAGCTTCGCCTAGAAACTCGATTTGACTATTGTCAATATGGGGAAGGATTTTAGTCTCAAAGTATTCCAAATCTATAGCATCAACTTTTCCAGCCATTTTAAGGTGCCATCCTGAACGTTTAGCAATTTCAATCGCTAAATGCGCTCCCTTTTCAGGCGACATTCTCCCTAAAAAAGCTAGATACGATGGTTGTTCTGGCTGGGGATAAAAGCTATAAGTATTAGGAGCAATACCGTTATAAACAGTAGATACATAGTTTAAGCCTAAATTAGCATCCCTTTGGGAATTAG
This sequence comes from Pseudanabaena sp. OTE_75_metabat_487_sub, assembly GCA_031378395.1. Classification (GTDB taxonomy): domain Bacteria; phylum Cyanobacteriota; class Cyanobacteriia; order Pseudanabaenales; family Pseudanabaenaceae; genus Pseudanabaena. Next base: position 4,268 of record JANNDZ010000260.1, on the reverse strand, counting down.
AAATACTGATAAAAGGTTGATTTCGTACATGGCTAAATAGCTTCTTATTATCAGATGTGAAAATGCCATGCAAAGTATGAACTGTGGGCGTTTTTACTAGATTCGTGTAGGGTAATGCCACACAACCAACATGGGAATGAATAATGTCAAACTTATCAGCGTTCTCATAAACGCGACTCATATTCAACATGTCATAGATGTTTGGGTCTTTAACGCTGGTATCCAAACGTAGGGCTCTCGGATGGACAGATTCTAATTTGGCTGAGGTATTAGAATCTCCTGATGCAAATAGAGTGACATCATGACCACGCTTAACTAACTCTTCGGTGAGTAAACTTACTACTAGCTCAGTGCCACCATAGGCGGGGGGAGGAACTTGTTCCCATAGTGGGGAAACTTGGGCAATTCTCATTATGCTTCTCCTGTCTATACCCTTCAGACATAGGCGATTATCACGGCTGTGTCTAAAGGTTGTTGTCTTACTTAAGGAGACTATAACTGAGTGATGGTTGAGATAATGTATATCTAAAATCTCTGGAATGTTTGATTTGTATAGTAATGTATTGAAACTTGATAGAAGCTATAATATCTTGTGCAATGTACTGATTATTATAGCCATTGATAGTGAGCGATCGCTTCTAAAATTCCTAGGGCATAACTTCCATCAGTGAAGTATATATGATCCTGTCCACGCAATTTTTCTAATTCAGAACTGTAATTTCCTACTACTACGGCATTTGCTCCACTAGTTAGCATTTGCTCATCATTCCCCGAATCTCCTGCTACTAGAATATTTTCCATCGCAAAATTCCATTTATTTGCGCAATAATTTACAGCGTCTCCCTTAGAGGCTCTCAGAGGCAGTATATCTAAAAACTCCTGATGCGAATAAATGGCCTGAACCTGAAGTTGATGTTGTCGTAGATGTGCTTGAATTTCTCTAATTGAAGGCGATTTTGTGGGATCGACTAGATAACTAATTTTATGAAGACGTTGTCCTTCAGTACTTTGCAACTTAATACCTGACAACTTTGCGATCGCCTGTCGTACTAGTTCAGGTTGCCATTGATAATTAATATGTTTACACCAATCAAGATCTGTTTGCATCTCTTCGCCATAGTTAATTTCGCTACCGACTGAAGTAATCCATAGATCGGGGAGTGAAACTTTCCATTCTTCAAGAATTTGTTTAGCACTTTCAATAGAGCGCCCAGTAGCAATACCAAAAGCAATTTCTGATGATTGCAGATAATTCATAAGTTTCGTTAAAGCGATGCGATTCCTTGCAAGATGCACACTGCCGCCTAACAAAGTATTATCAATATCTGATATTAATAAGCGATTGGCTACCAAAAGCTTGTTTGTAGGAGTTTTAGGCATTTTCAAGCTCTTTGAGACTTGGTAAATCCATAATATTCGCATCAGCAGGATTTACGTTGAGAAAGTGATGCGTTAGTAGAAAACTGACAATCGTCCAAGTTTGATATAGCCTTGCCTGTTGACCAACCCAAATTCCGTTCGGTCCATCAAAATATTCTGCCCAATTTTCTTGAGGTAATCTTTTTAAGAGAATCTCATAGTTATCTTGCAGTAGCAAATCGATCGCTACATTATCCACAAATGGCTGTCGCTGTTTATTGCGGAGGGTTGCCATTACAAAAAACCAGAAAAGACAGGGCCAATGTCCTGCGTTGTGATAACACCAAGGCAGATTTTTGCGATCGTAGCCAGTTTTTTTACGCCAGTCTTCACTTTCTAGAGGTGGGTGGCAAATCCTGAGAGGCATTTGCGCAAATAAATCTGCTCGATTTTGATACATTAAATAAAATAGCGATCGCTGTTGAGTCGGACTAATCAAATCAAAAGTTGCGCTCAAACAGTTTCCTAATGTAAAAAAACGAAAGTCGGGTCTACCAGTTCTTACATTGCCAATTAAATAACCGCCCCTATCGCCTAGCCATTCCTGTAACCAATGGGGAATTGTTTCTGTTTGGATATTGTACTCATTTGCCACGCGATCGCCATATTGTTCGGTAGGGTGGCGGCGAATAGTTTGGACAATTTTGGAATTTATCCAATAATGCTTGAGCATATAGCTTCTTAGCTTTTTCAACCAAGCGATCGCATAGGATTTGCGATAGATTTGCTGACCCATTAATGCATTTTCAGGATTACGTAAATCTGCCGTTGCTTGTTCATCATCACATCCCTTCTCCTGCAAATCAATTTGAATTAAGCCCACCGCACTGAGTAGAGCACCATACAAAAGCGCCTGTATTTCCAAAGGGTTTCCCCATACGTCAAGAGCGCGATCGATCATAAATGCACCATCAGGCACAAATAATGTCGGTGCATCCCGAAAAGAGGGATGCAAAACTAAATTCAGAAGCTTCTGGATACCAATCTGGACTTCAGAGGTCACTGCCCATGCGCGATCGCCAGACCTTTTTACATAGATATAAGCTAAAATCACCCACCACAAGCTCGCATCTACCGAACAAACTCTGCCGATCGCTCTTTGTCCATAATCAGCAACTAGCTTTCCATCAGTCTCCACAAAGCTGGTCGGAAATATTCCTCTAGTATGAAATTGATCGCTTTGTAATCGCAAACAAGTATTTAAAAAATGTCTGACAATCTCGAATTTTCCTTCGAGTAGTAGATAAATCATTACAGGAACATTGTCCCGAATAAAAATCTCGTTATAGTTCAAGTCCTGACTATGGCTATTTCTAGGAATTGAAGCAACAGCACCAACAAATTCTCCATCAATTTTTACTAATGCATTTTCATACAAAATAGACTTTGCTAGTTTCACTAATAGTTCTTCTTTCATTAGCTATCTGAAATAAAGTCAGTAGAAGCGAAGCACATATTAAAAGAACGACTTGAGTGCATATTTTTCTCTCCAAACATTTATATGAAAAGCGCTATAGAACTTTATTTTATGTAAAGCATCCTTGCATAAGTAGGTTTTAATTCAAATATGTCGCCATATTTTTTAAGCATGTTAAAAAACTTTGTGGGTTTGGGTAATATCTTGCTACACACAAAGCAGCCACATACTCAAAAAGTTGCCAAAGACGATGAGACCTAATTAGGGTCAAGATGAGGATAAATCATGAAAGCAGTGCGATTAAATCTTGAAGATAGACAAGCTTGGCAGAAATTGCAGCATGTTCTGACCAGTCTTGCTTCCGATTATATGGATCTAGTGGCTGCTGAGCAAACTGAATTTAAGTTTGAGCAGCAAGTTCTATCCATTGCTTTTACCCTGATTGCTTCTGATGCCGATCGCGATCGCCTCAATGAATTTACACAAAGTATTGATCGATATTTCAATCGCCTACAGTTAGTTGGGGTGCGGCGTATTGAATGGGAATTTTATGTAATTGGGGAAGCAACGCCATTCTTAGCACAAGGGCGAGACATTCGACTAATCGATGCACCAGCGCCTTTGCCACAAAATGCCCTTGCCCGTAACGAGGCTAGACGAGCACCTGTTCGTAATGCTAACGAGAGTTCTCTTTCTAAAGGGAAATCGAAGGTTAGTAATCTAGTTCGCCGTTTTCGTGGCTGGTTAGCTGATCCTAAGACTATTCAAGCAGCCCGTACCGTTAGCCGTATCACGATTCGTGATCCTAGAGGCGCGTTGGATGCAGTGCGAATTAATGCAATCGCTAAGTTTAATGACACGATCCAATGGGTTGACACTTTCCCTTGGGAAGCTTGGACAAAGGAAAAAACACAGCAAATCAAACGTCGCCATCAACGCAATTTGGTGCGATCAGTAATTGAAGATGTCCTAATTGTTGGGGTGATGGTCATAGCAGCTCTGTGGCTAATCGAAGCTTTATCTGGCCCGTCATTCAACTTGGCGCTGTTGCCTAAGCAACATCATGACAGCAACATGACCAGTGCCCAGTACCGTTGTGGGAATCCTGCTGTAAATCTCAAAAACTATGTCTGCCTGAATCGGGGAATGCGTTACGACCAAGTGGCAAGTATTTTAGGAACTGAAGGAAAGCCGTTAGGTATTGATAGCAAGTTTGGAAAAGGGGCGGTAGTAATTAGTTGGACAAGTTCTGACTTAAGCATGAATGCTACTTTTGTCAACGATCAACTAGTGTCAAGAGCATATCGACAACTGACTGCAAGCAAATAAAAGGTAAAAGGCTCACTTTGTGAGCCTTTTATTTGCAATGGAGAGACAGCGCGAAGCGCCGCCTCTACCATAGTTGAAATCCAAAAGAGAATGGCGGCGCTTT
>JANNDZ010000589.1:0-9205 GCA_031378395.1 Pseudanabaena sp. OTE_75_metabat_487_sub | reverse complement strand
GGCTATTATCTGGGCTGCAACCCAAAGACACCTGAAACCAACTCCAAAACAATAACGCCTGGATTATTCAACTTTAAAACCAAAACAATCGTTGGGGCGAAACGCCCCACAACTATTCTTTTGGTTTTAAAGAGCAATAGTCAAGGCTTAATTGTTTTCCATTGGGTTACAGGTCTCATTGGTTTCCAGCCAAGAAAAGAGCCGATCGCTTCAGCACGACTAATCGAAATTTGGGTGAGCGTACCACCATATTTTTGCTGCCACTGAAATAATTTTTGTTCGCCCTCAAGGGTGACTACGTTGGCAACTAAGCGCCCTTGCGATCGCAAGCTTTCCCAACAAGTCTCGAACAAATCTGGGATATTTGCGCCGCCGCCAATAAAAATTGCGTCAGGAGTAGGTAAACCTTGCAAAACTTCAGGTGCTTTACCTTCAATAATTTTTAAATTGGGAATGCCGAGGGCGATCGCATTTTCAGCTATGAAATGAGTACGCAATTTTTCGATCGCGATCGCCTGACAGCGCGGATGACTTCGCATCCACTCGATCGCAATGGAACCACAACCAGCGCCAACATCCCAAAGTAATTCGCCTGCATTAGGTGCTAATGCAGATAATGTTATTGCTCTAACTTCCCGTTTAGTTAATTGTCCATCGTGATGATATGCCTCATCGGGAAGCCCGACCATACGCGATAGAATCTTCGCGTCAGGATCGGGAATACATTCCACTGCGATCGCATTAAGATCTGCAAATTCGGGAAAGGTTTGCCATTGATGCGCGAGACTAGAAATGATCCGTTCTTTCGTACCGTTGAGATGTTCTAAGACGATGATTTTACTATTGCTGAAATTGCGATCGCATAGCATCTCAGAAACAATCTTAGGAGTTTCTTTGCCAGAACTAAGGATTAGAAGTTTGGCGTTTGGATAAATATAAGTATGCAATAGTGAAGCAGAACGACCACATAAGCTCAGAGTTTCCACCTCATTCAATGACCATCCTAATCGTGTACAAATCAAGCTAAAAGTGGAAGGTGAAGGAATGATCAAAACTTCTTCTATGGGAATTCTTTTTAAAAGAGTAGTACCAATTCCAAACCACATCGGATCGCCACTGGCTAAAACACATACAGATTTGCCGCGATAATTAATGATTTTCTGAATGGTCTCTTCAATTGGAGATACCCAGACTAATCGCGATCGCATATCTTCAGGAAGCATTGCTAAATGGCGATCGCCACCAACTAAAATTTCGGCACTACCAATTAGCGATCGCGCGGCTGAGCTTAGTCCTGACAGTCCATCTTCACCAATACCAATTACTGTAAGCCATTTTTTATTGCAAGTCATATGAGCCAAATCAAATCAAACCTGATTATCGCAGTATTAGTCAGAATTAGTGGCTGAAAGAAGTAGGCGATCGCTTTTTGAATTTTTAACTAAGGAACTCAACGCATCGTAAAATTAGTCTGCGACTATACAGGATTTTAAGTAGTAATTGAGAACAATTGACAAGGGTAATGCAAATTGTGAAAATTTGTAACACTGCGGGTTAACGCAAGAGCTTAATAGATGTGAAATTATGAGAAATAAATTTTGAGATCTCTTGTTTTAAAATTTATTTAACAGATATACGGGTTTGTGGTAGTTTGAGAGTAAATCGATGTTTATACCGCAACTGCGATAGAATTATAAGTTGGGCAGCATTACGTCGCTCATTGAGATATATTTGAAAATGGCAATTTTCATGATTCTTGTAACAGGTGCAAGTGGGAGGGTTGGGAGTAAATTGGTTGAATCTCTCTTGCAGTCAAGTGAACGAGTGCAAATGTTAGTCAGATATCCACAAAAAACAGTAAATCTCCAAGCTTTGGGAGCATCAGTTTTCTTGGGAGATCTCAATCGATCAGATCATTTAGATGCAGCATTGCGAGGGTGTGATCGCCTTTTTTCAATTCCTCCCAATACTTTTAATCAAGCAGAGCAAGAGATAAATCTCCTGCAAGCTGCTAAACGGGCTAACATACGCCATATTGTCAAACTATCCACGATTAAATCTGACCCCGAATCGCCTTGTCATTTCTTCAAGCAACATGCGATTGCAGAGCAATGCTTGAGACAATCTGGCATCGAATTTACAATTTTACAGTCAAACTCATTCATGCAAAACTTCCTATGGTTTACGCATGAGATGAGAACCAAGGGCACTCTGTCTCTACCGATGAGAGATGGAAAGACAGCACCCGTAGATATCCGTGATGTTGTGTGTGTCGCGTCTGTAATTTTGACAGAGGAAGGTCATGAGGGGAAAACTTACAACTTAACGGGTTCAGAACTACTCTCATTCCAGGAGATAGCTGAAAAACTTTCCACCGTTACTAATCAAAAGATTACTTACATTGACGCTTCTCCTCTTGATTTCAAGCAGACCCTAATTCGTTCTGATGTTCCAGAGTGGTTTGCTGCGGCAGTGGTCACATCTTGGCAAGTCGCTAGCAAAGGGAACCCGACTATTAATGATTCAGTTGTGAAAGTTGGGAGGAAGCAACCCATTATGTTTGATGAATTTGTTCAAGAGTATAGAGTAGCCCTAGCTTAGGGATAGTTGCAAAGCAGCCCAACAACCGCAATGCGCCGGAACAATTCAGTCTAGCCGGTTAATTGCAAAAGCTATCGGTGTCCGGTGATTGCGAACGTTATGCCGAAGCCTCGTCATTTTGATAGTGACAAAACATCAATGAATGATTCTAGCCAAAAATTCGATCTCACTACAGAAGAAGGTCGCAAGACTGCGCTTACAATAACCCAGATTCTATTTCCCGTCCCTTATTTGATTGGAAAAGTCTTATTTGACGGTATTTCCTCTCTTACATCGGGTGCTAACGAAAAAGAGATTGCAGAACAAAGGAAAGCAGCTATCGACATTATTCGAGCAGGAAAAGAAAATGGTGCAGACGAAATAGAGATTACAATGTCTCAGAAAGCTGGTGTTGGTCTAGCTTCAGATGTTGATGGTGTTCCAATTGAGTTTATTGTGGGTGCTTCAGGTACAATGAAGCTAAATATAAAGCACAAGTAGTAGGCGATGGCAAAACTCTACTATCGAGGTATGGCAGAGCAAAGCGACAAACCCAAAATAGGTCGAAGTGCAAGATTGTTAGGTGTTAGACCAACTATCGATATAAATATTGAGCAAATGCAAATGGGTTGCCTAAATGAACAAGGCTATTTGTTACCAGAGTCACAGAGTAAGTTGCACAGCGATCTTGTAATGGTTGCCATTAGGGACACAAAGGGAATGTCTGTTTCCCTATCCATCGAAGGTTTACCAACATTTCGCAAACCAACAAAATTTGGTGGTATGGGTAAAGATCCTCTGTGGCAAATTGACGACAGCCATATCAAAGGGGATTTACAGGCTGTCCAAGATAGTCCAACACACGTTAGCATCATGCCGAGAGTTACAATGGCTCTAGAAAAATACGAGTCAGCACTAGCAAATACCCAACAATATTGGCAAAGAGTTAATTAGTGGAATATACACAATAGGAGGCTATAAAATGGCATGGATATTTAGTTTATCGGCAGAATGTGGCCCTGATGAGAGCAATGCAAATAAGTTTGCTGAACATTTTGAGGGAATATCATTTTTGCTGTCAAATGGTCACCAATGTCAATGTCGCACGGACACATTCCAAGATATAGAAGAAAACTGGTGGTGTAGGGTTTCGCCCCATAATCTTAGCGAAGTAGGAATAGACAGCCCTGAAAGTGCATATTCAATGACAGAGTTAGGTATCTTACTCTATCAGTCTCTACGATTTGCTCCCCCATTCCGTTATGCGCTAGTTGGTGTTGAAGTTGATGAGTTCAGGACTTACAGCGAACTTATTGAAGAATCATCTAACTTATCTATTCCAGGACTAGTTTTAACAAAAACACTCGAACGAGATCTAGGAATATCGCCAGTATTACGCCCCTTTAGCCCTAGTTATGTTTGGCAACCCTACGCAGGAGAAGTTTACAACCCGCTTATGACATCCCCAAATCTGAAAAACAAGCTTAATGAACTGCTGGCTGTAAGTTAACCTCACAAGCGAAGACGGCATAACGCTGAGTTGGAGCAGAGAGATATTTGTGCTGAGTTCAAGGTGATCTCCTGCCGCTCAACTAGACCGTTATGCCCAACCGATACGCAAGTTAAAGTTGTCTGTTTGTGGTCAAAATTAGGTAATCCGAAATACTTTGCTTCGTTGTGGATTTCTGAGAAATTATTGGCGATCGCAAAGACGAATAATAGTTGAGAGTCGCGTTGATAATTTTTTCGTTTGGATAGTCGATCGCTAAGGTGAGGAACGACTTATCACTGCACCCATATGAATTACAATCCTGCAAACCATTCATAACCCTCGTCTACCCAATAACCGCGACGTTGTTGGACAAGTTCATTGGTGAAGCTAACGCGAATTATCCATTTGGACTGCTTGTAGCCGAGTTTAACTGGGGAAGCCAAACGTAAAGGCGCACCATTCTCAATGGGGAGATCTTGACCATTTTTTTGATAGGCGAGTAAAGATTGCGGATGCAAAGCCGAAGCTATATCCCAACTCTCATAATAGTTATCGGCAGATTCAAAATAGACATAACGCGCCCCTGCCTTCGGCTGAACTAACTTCGCAATATCGTATAAGCGCACGCCTCCCCACTGCACGATCGCAGCCCAACCTTCCACACATACATGTCGAATCACCATCGAGACTAATGGCAATGCTTGAATATCTTTCATGCTTAATTGCATGGGGCGTTCCACAGCACCGTCAACTATTAATTTGAATGTATTGGGATTGATGACAGGTGTAGTATCAAAAGAGTTAATCAATAATGCATTAGGCTCGATCGCACTAATTGGATATTCTGGACTAGGTGTTTTTGCTTGAAAAATCAACTCTTCAATACTTTGGTTGAGCGGCTCAAATAAAGCTCTCACATTTCCTGATTGTTGGTTGAGTGGCTTAAAAATCGGACTTACTCTACTAGAATCACTAGAGCAACTTCCCAAAAACAAGCCCATTCCCGACAAGCTGGCATATTGCATGAGCTGACGACGCGAAAACCGACGATATAGATGTTTATCAAATTGCATTTTTTATAATCCTAATCAAACTCTTGAGTAATTCTTTCAACAGCTAAAAGCTAAATAAACATAGACCGAATCATCTTTAATCCACCTACTCGAAAAGATAGGAAAATATGAACGATCGCAAAAATCAGCACAATCGGAATCGTCAGAAAATGAGCAACACGGAGATTTTGCCAACTACCGAATAAGCCTGAAATCCATGCAAATTGCACGGGCTTGTACATGCATAAACCAGAAAGAATCGCCAACAGCAAAATTGGTACGATCGCTGTATAAGCAATGCGATGCCATGCGTAAGTTTTGCGCTTAGGATTTTTAGCTTGGAGTGCTTGAATATCTTTGTCAGAGGCAAATCGATGCTTCCAACGACGGGTAATAAAAATGTAGATACCATAGATTAGTAGGCTCATAGAAAACAGCCACATTGAGGCGAAATGCCAATTTCTGCCTGCGCCTAGCCACCCACCTAAAAGTAATTCTTTAGGAAACCGCCAACCTGCACGCCCACCAAAAACTGGATTGGCATTATAAATTTGCAGCCCACTAGCTGTCATCAAAATGAGCGCGATCAAATTAAAGGAATGGAAAGACTTGGCGATGATCGCTTGTTTGGGCGTAGGGGAAGGTTTCTTACTCATAATTTGTTACAGATTTGATAAAGAACCAAATTGTTTGTGGCTCGACGAAGCTAAGCCACAGACGATTTATTTTAAAGTTTTATAAAGGTAAGGTCGGGAAATATGGCGCTAACCAAAGCTGTATCTTGACATCCCAACCCAATAGAATCGCGATCGCCGTAAGCGAGATCATTGCGCCGCCAATTCTCTGCAAAGTTTGGCTACGCGATCGCAATTTCAAGAATGATTTACTGAAGTAACGACTTGCATAGGCAAGCAACAATATCGGCAATCCTGTCCCGAATCCATAGACAACCAGCAAAATAAAAGCGGTGAAGATCTCATTGTCGGCGGCTGCAAGAATTAAGATGCTGCCAAGTACAGGCCCAGCGCAGGGTGTCCATAACAGTCCTAATTGTGCACCTAACCAAAATTCTCCTGATAAATTAGCCTTGTTCGGCTCTTTGACCTTAAATGCAGGGAATTTACTAGATATTTTGCTGATTAAGAAATAGCTCCACTTCGGAAAAATTGAGAGCAACCCTAACCCTAGCAAAAAGAAAATCGCGAAGTTCCGAATAATATTGCTTAAATCTGTGAGCCAGTTACTGGCAATTCCTAACAAGCTACCCGCGATCGCAAATCCGCTAATTAACCCAGCTACTAAAGCCAATGGTCCATAGCGATGAGTTTGTAATGACCTCCCAACGACTATCGGCAAAATTGGCAAAATACATGGTGAAAAAGCAGTTAACAAGCCACCTAATATTGCTAAACCGATTGATAGTGGCGAAAGTGAGAGCGACATGCGCTTAAATCCTAGCCTAGTAGTTGCTTGATAGTTTGCTCGGTGCGATCGTAAGCGCCTTCGCCAATGTGGTCATAGACGAGATTGCCTTGGCGATCAGCTAAATAAAGATGCGGCCAATATTCATTGCCATAGGCTTTCCAAGTTTTAAACTCGTTGTCAATCGGAACTGGATAAAGGATACCGTGTTTTTGCATGGCATCTTTGATATTGTTTGCATCGCGCTCAAAGGCAAACTCTGGGGTATGCACGCCAATAATCTTTAATCCTTTGGAAGCATAGCGATCGTGCCATTTGGTGACATAGGGTAATGTGCGTTGGCAATTGATGCAGCTAAAAGTCCAGAACTGAATCAAAACGACGTTTCCCTTTAGTTCCTGAATAGTCAATGGACTAGAATTTAACCATTGAGATATGCCTTGGAACTCTGGTAACTTTTGACTACTTGCTTTAGATTTTTCATCCACTGCCTTAACTTCAGAATTATTTGGTTTGGTATTATCATCTGTAGGAGTTGATCCCACCGATGTCTTGGAAGCGATCGGAGTGGGACTTGTCGAACTAATTTGAGCAGCACATGCAGTGCTCCCCATACCTAAAGCCCCTAAGCCCAAATAAGTTAAAAAACGACGACGACGCAGCAATCTTACATTCACAATATGGTCTCCAAATTCAACTATTGATGATTGCTAAACTTTATATACATTGCCAACATTAAAATTGATTGAGGAATTGCTTAGATTTCCCTTAAGAATAAAGATGAGTTCTTGAATGTTTTTAGACTCCAGACAAGGGAGCAAAACCAAAGGTAGCGTTAAACTTACGACACCAAATGGCTACAGACTTGAAGCTATCTGGTTGAACATTTTTGGGAATCTCGAAGCGCTGCTTACCATTGAAACTTTTGAGAGGAGCAATTAATGCATAATCATTCTCAGCGATCGCGTAGTCAGGTGGCTTGGATATATTCAGAATATTTGGCGATCGATGTAAAATCACAAACAGATCTGGTCCATTTTCCGATGTCTTAAAACCTGCATCAAGTTCAATAAAATAAGTTCCATTTTCTTGAACAATACTAGCCTTGCCATTAGTAGTATGCTCTGCACTAATAAAACTTCCAGATCTCGATTTTGTACTGGCTTTAGTATTTGTTTCAGATGGAGTAGAAGAAACTGCTGTAGAAGTTGCTGTGGTTGAAGCGGAGGGTGTTGAAGAAACCGCTTCTGCTTGAGAAGTTTTTTGGCTGCTTGTGGGAATAGAGGCACATCCCAATATTAAAATTACTGCCGCAGTAGCCAAACTTAAATTTTTTGTAATCATAAATTTATAGATATGCTGGTAATTTATCCTAAAGACGATTAATGAGCAGTTTTGATTTTTGCCTATGTCAAAATGAAGGCTCTAATCCCTGTACTGTGATTTTTGTTTTTCTTCTGTTTTGCAAATGAGTACACACTCATTTGCAAAATGCGAGAGCCTATTGTTTGGGTGCATCAGCAGGTTTACCATCTTTCATGGCATCACCTTTCATCGCATCGCTTTTCATTGCATCACTCTTCATAGCATCAGCTGGCTTACCATCTTTCATGGCATCACCTTTCATTGCATCATTCTTCATCGCATCAGTAGGCTTTGCCTCATTCTTCATCGCGTCGCCAGTTTTATCTTTCATAGCATCGCTTTTCATCGCGTCATTCTTCATCGCATCAGCAGGCTTACCATCTTTCATGGCATCGCCTTTCATCGCGTCATTCTTCATCGCATCAGCAGGCTTTGCCTCATTCTTCATCGCGTCGCCAGTTTTATCTTTCATAGCATCGCCTTTCATGGCATCAGCTGGCTTGGCGGCTGGCGTGGATTGAGTCGCGGGAGTTGCTTGAGGTGTGGGGGTAGCAGAACATGAAACAATTCCAGCAGTCAAAGCCAAACCAGCAATAAGTCCAAAAAATCTGTAGTTCATCGTTGTAAGCTCTCATTCCAAAAAGTTAATGCAGAGTAATCCTTTCAAGGTTTACTTATTTGATATACGAATGAGTTAGCAAATTGGATGAAGTAATTTTGGTAGTGCTAAACAGGTAAGGATAGGTGGCGTAAAGCGCCGCCTATCCTTACCGTATAGATCCTTTCCTCTTTAGGACTACCCCAACCTCTATATCGCAAGGAAGAATTTTCTTGAAATGGCAGCCATAAAGAGGGATTTTGCTAGTCATCCAAACAGCCGTGAATCTCTATCTGCCTATCTTTTGGGGTTTTATAATTATTTACTTTTTTTTGAAATCTGCATTCAAATATACGATTTAATCCGTGAGTTTGAGGAAAGATAAGCTATTATTGAAATGTTAACTTTTGTAACGTTTTGTGATTGCCGTTAATTGCTTACGCCAGAGCAGTCCTTTGGTGAGTTTTTACCAGCAGGAGATGTCTAGACTCCCGCCGACAGGCAAGATTCTAACTGTTCCAGATATTAACTTAATCCCACCCAAATCCACAATGTATAACTCAACTGATAGAAATAGTCCGTTTGACGAAACTTTTCCTGAGTTGAACATGAGTCAACTGCAAGAAATATTGCGACAACAGGCTCAGCATCGCCCTTTTTATGAGAATATCGCTATTCTCGGTTGCGGTTATGTAG
>JANNDZ010000525.1:0-3256 GCA_031378395.1 Pseudanabaena sp. OTE_75_metabat_487_sub | reverse complement strand
CAAAGCGCCACCTGTCCTAAATGTTTAAATTATTATTTTAACTATTCCCATTTTGTTTGCGACAGCGATCGCTACAATATTTAACCTCATCCCAACACCTTTCCCATTTTTTACGCCATGTAAATGGCTTACCGCATACTACACAATCTTTGCTAGGTAAAAAAGATTTATTCCCTTTATGAGCCATATTTCTATGAATTTTTGCTTTGAATTAATGTAACTTTCTGTTCGGCTTTTTCTAGATATTCTCGGCAATATTGCGATCGCTTCATCCCCTCTTCATAAAGGGCAAGCATCTCATCTAGAGCAGTTTCCCCATCGTCGAGAATTTCCACAATTTCTTCGAGGCGCTGCATTTGAGCTTCAAAGGGGAGATCTTTAGGTTCTTTTGGTTTCTTTTGTGTTTTATTCGGTTCGGTCATATACTTTGTCGATTACTTTCTCAATCTTGGCTTGGGCTATTTCTGAGCGCCGCACAATTTCCACTTTATCAAATTCAGTGAGCGAATCATCATTGCTAAGTATGCGATCGCCTGAACGCAACAAAGCAAAACCGCGTTGTAATGGTGATAATGGATGTAGCGATCGCAGATGGGCAGTTATACCTTCGAGTTTAATTTTGGATTGATGCAAATGACGAACGAGAGACTTTTGCATTTCACGTTCGGCTTCGTCTAACTGTTGAGCGCGATCATGCAGGCGATCGCTAAAATTCTGGAAAGCATAACTATTGGTAATCGCATTCAATCGCTGATGATAATTCTGCATTTCTAATTGGACAGAGCGATTTAGGCTGTTTTCCCAAACGATGATCTGTTGCCATAGGGTATCGCGATCATATTGAGACACCAGTTCTGCTGCGGCCGTTGGCGTAGCCGCGCGTAAATCAGCGACAAAATCCGCGATCGTAAAGTCGGTTTCATGTCCAACAGCAGAAATAATCGGAATTTGCGAATTATAGATTGCTTCGGCAACAGATAAGGTATTAAACGCCCAAAGATCCTCAATGGAGCCGCCACCACGACCGACGATTAGGACATCGGCATCGGTATTTTGCAAAGCTTTAATCGCTGACGCAATCTCTTCAGGAGCATTTTCTCCTTGCACAGTCGCGGGACATAGATAAATCTCGCAATGGGGCGATCGCCTATTTAATGTACTGAGAATATCCTGAATCACTGCTCCTGTCGGTGAAGTAACAACCCCAATTTTGAGAGGAAAAGCAGGAATACCACGTTTTCGTTCTGGGTCAAAATATCCCTGCTCAGCGAGTGCTTCTTTGAGTGCAGCAAAGGCAAGATAGAGATCGCCCTGCCCTGCGGCAGTCATGCGATCGCAATCGATCTGATACTTGCCACGGGGAGCATAAACTGTCAACCGACCTTGGATAACAACTTGCATTCCACTTTTTGGTCGAAATGATAAAGTGCGGCTTGCCCACATCACACAATCGATCTGGGCTGACTCATCCTTAAGGGTAAAATAACGATGACCAGAGGCAGCTGTGGTGAAGCCTGATATTTCTCCTGTCACGCGCACAATACCAATTTCGTCCCGCAACAAAAGCATAATCGCCTGCGTCAAATTAGCTACAGTCATCGCATCTTTAGAAACGTTCATACAACCTACTGCCCATGTCGCAATCTCCTCATAATATGAATAACTTTTTAAATACTTGTTTAAATACTTTTTCTATATCCCTGAAACATTCTATGCTGCTGCTAGCTGTCCTGCCAGCGACATTATTCCCAGCCGCCGCAGTCCAAGCTCAAGTTGCCGTCCCAGATAGACAAGGCAACTACTCCAGAAATGAAACTAACGTACAATCGCAAAGAGCGTCTAGATATGGGACTGGCTCGCTGTGGCAAATAGTTGTTGATAGTCTCAATTGTCGTCAAGAGCCAAGTATTGATAGCCCTGTGAAACGTACTTATTTAGCCAATGATATTTTAGAAGTACAAATCTATCGGGGTGGATCTGATGAAGTTTTAATAAATCCACGCGATCAAAATGGTAGACCTTGGATGCCTGTTCGTGATGGATTTTCAGCAGAAGGGGCATGTTATGTAAGGGCTAATAGTCGATTTATTCGACCAGTAGTTAAGTAAAAAAAGAATTGCGCTTTGCGCAACTCTTTTTTTGATCATGATTGTAGATCTCTAATTAGCTCAGAAAAAGAAAGCTTAAAACCACAAGCAAACAAAGCCGCGTAGCGGGTGCTTTGTTTGCCAAGCATATTTGCTCTAAATTTACAGTGCCATACCGTAGTATGATAAGACGCAGTTAAGAAAATTTTTTTTAAACAAGAATTACGGTCTGTTGTGGAACTTTCTTTAAAGAGTGAATATGCAATCTTGGCTATGCTTGAGCTAGCCACTCATTTTGCGCTCGATCAGCCTCTCCAGATTCGTCAAATTGCAACCCAACAAAATATTCCCGATCGCTATTTAGAGCAATTGCTAGCAACATTAAAACGGCAAGGTTTAGTCAAAAGTCAACGTGGCGCAAAGGGCGGATATATTCTTGCCCGTGATCCTTGGGAAATTAGTCTATTAGAAATTATTCGGGGTATCGAAGGTTACGATCCGATCGCGGAAAAAAGTAGTAAATCTGGGAATGAAAGCGCTTCTCTTTCGGTAATTCATGAAGTATGGGAAGCGGCCCAAAAGTCAGCGTCTAGTGTGTTGGATGGCTGCACACTAAAAGATCTATGCGATCGGCAACGCCAACGTCAAATCGCGACAACCATGTATTACATCTAGTCCATCAACATGGAATTAACTATGCTGGGATTTAAACTGCGCATGTATCGGGATAGAGTGAGCATTTCTTGACTTAATATCGCGGCTTTTTGATTGCTCAGTTCATAAAAGTCCAAAAGGTGAGACGCGGCACAAAGTTCCGCCTCTCACCTTTTGGGCTTTATAGATATTAAAACGCTATATGATTATCTTGCATCTATTTTTAACCTAAAGCCATTATGTTGAGTTCGACTAAGGAACTTCTAGAAACTGCAAGACGCAATTCCTATGCGATCGGTGCATTTAATATCTATAACTTAGAAGGCGTAAAAGCTGTAGTCAATGCTGCCGAAATCAGCCGCAGTCCTGCGATGTTGCAATTACATCCTAGCGCTCTCATCTATGGCAAACTCCCTTTAGTAAAAATGTGCATCGAAGCCGCCAAAGCAGCAAATGTACCAATCTCTATTCATCTCGATCACAGTACTTCGGCGAGTGATATTCGCTTAGCCCTA
>JANNDZ010000514.1:0-4411 GCA_031378395.1 Pseudanabaena sp. OTE_75_metabat_487_sub | reverse complement strand
TAAAGCAAAAATCCGTAAAGCATTAATAGAGCTAGGTTTCAGAGAAAAACGTGAAGAGATTCCTTGAAAAATATAGCCCCAAAAAGCATAAAAGCATAGGTGAAGCGAAATTTCATCTATGCTTTTATGCTTTTTGGTGAGAAAAATAATATTTAAGCAAAAAAACTTTTGCATATAGAATATGCTGATATTAAAGCTCAAAAAGCAATCTAAATGCAGAATCCACTAAAAATCAAACTGGTTTCAGGCTCTCACCTCATTACTTTTATCAGTCTTTCCTTAGGATTTAGTGGGTTATTGTTTGGAGCTTCAGCTTGGAATGTCTTTTCTACTTATCAAGCTTTTGACAAAGCGATCGCTAACCAATTTAAATTACAAAATTTGAGTAACCAAATCATCTACTACGATGAAGTTCTAACGATGTCAGCGCGAATGTACGCTGGGACAGGCGAGCCGAAATGGGAATCTCGTTACAATCAGTTTGTGCCGCAGTTAGAAATTACGATCAAGCAAATTATCGAACAAACTCCTAATACTTATAACGCCCATGCCAAAAAGACTGATGAGGCTAATCTCAAGCTTGTTGATTTGGAGACTAAATCGTTTGAATTAGTCCGTCAAGGCAAAGCAACAGAGGCAATGCAGGTTTTATCGGGGACTGAGTATGAATCTCTAAAACAAATCTATGCCGATGGCATACTAACAACTCGAAATGCGATATTACTAGAAACTGAGAGTAGTCTCGATCGCTATCGTCAGTTTTTGTTTCAATCGTTGTTACTTGCAGGATTGAGTTTTCCGATTTTATTAGTAACTGCCACTATCATTATTCTGCGAGTTAAGGGTTTTGTAAAGGAACGCAGCCTAGCCCAATTATCTTTGCAAGAGTTAAATCAACATCTAGAAACTCGCGTTGAACAAAGAACTCAAGATTTAAAGTCTGCTAATGCAGAAATCACCTATTTGAACGAGCGATTGCAGGAAGAAAACCTGCGAATGAGTTCTGAACTGAATGTGACACGTCGCTTACAACAGATGATGCTACCTCTAGATGAAGAACTGGAAACCATCAAAGAGCTTGATATTTCGGGATTTATGGAACCATCAAATGAAGTTGGTGGGGATTATTACGATGTTTTACATCACAATGGGCGGGTCAAAATTGGGATTGGCGATGTCACTGGACATGGGTTAGAAAGTGGTGTTTTGATGATCATGGCTCAAACAGCAGTACTGACTATGAGCGTTTTACAGGAAAAAGATCCCATTCGGGTTCTTAAAGCCTTGAACACTGTATTGTATGAAAATGTTGCGAGGATGAATTCCGATAAAAACATGACGCTTCTGTTGCTAGATTATTTTCAAGGACAATTGAGTTTAGTCGGACAACATGAAGAGGTAATTGTCGTCAGAGCAGATGGGACACTGGAGCGCATCGATACTAATGATTTGGGTTTTCCCCTTGGATTAGAGGCTGATATTAGTTCATTTATCATGCAAGCTCAAATCAAACTTAATCCAGAGGATATTGTTGTACTCTATACAGATGGTATTACAGAAGCAGAAAATCCAAATCGTCAATTCTATGGACTAGACCGTTTATGCCAACTTGTTCAAAATCATCGCCAAGAATCCGCTCAGTTAATTTGCGAAGCTATTATTCAGAATCTTAAGAATTTTATCGGCTTAAGTAGAGTTTATGACGATATAACTCTACTCGTGATCAAACAGCTTCAATACTAACGTGAGTTCAATATTTCCATTTCACGAAGCACGGCGAACTTAAGATGGCTGAGATTGGCGCTGGCACGGAGGCACAGCCCCTACAGAAAACGAATTATTCAGCCAGAGGCAATCTCCCGTGATTACCCTGCCAAGCTAGCAGCAAAATATTCATCATCTTCATTCTGAGTAACATCAGTGAAGCGGCTCCTCACCAAATTAATTGTGTGGATTATCTTTTGAGGATGTTTGCCCGATCGCAGCGGCTAAGTCTTGAAAACGGCGTGGATCTCCCTCGCCGACTGAACTAAGGCGTTCTTCACGCTTCATTTCATAAAGATGATTGAGAATATTTTGCCAATCATCAGATGTTAAAGGAGATTCTTTTTCTTGAGCTGCTGAGCTTTTTTGAGAAATATCAAAATTACTTGTATAAGTCTGTTGGATCTTTTTCTGTAACTTTTCTTGCGCTAGCCAGACACGAGCACGAATCGCCAACACCTCATCGTTACATCCCATCAAATTAAATTGCACTTGAATTTCCGAGCGCCATGTCGGAAGTTTATGTGCGATCGTCATTGCTAAAGACTCTAATCCCACCACCGCCGCATAGCGTACGACCCATTCTTCGTCTTGTTGTGCGACAAACAATAATGCGTCTAAAGCTTCTTCTTGAGCCATTTCACGGACTTCATCAGGAAACCAAGCCCATTTCATCATCCCCAGCCCTTTGACGGCAGCGCGGCGAACACTCATCGCAAAGTCAGCAGTCGCCACACCAAGCAAAGTTATCAAACCTCTCGGATCACCTATGCCAGCTAAAGCGCGGATCGCCCACGATCGCGCTGTGTAGTTATGCATATCCAATAGCTCAAGCAAAGCAGGAACAGCAGGATTGCCTAACTTGATTAATCCATCCACCGAAGCAACAGCAGCGCCAGGATTGTTGTAACTTAAAGCCTCAATCAAAATGGGGATAGCACCTTCTAATTGAGCATCCGCTAGATTCTGGACTGCTTCAAGTAAAAGCTTAGAAGAATCTGCTTCTTCTACAGCCTGTATTAGTTGAGAAAGGCGATCGGTCATAGGGTTTAAAAAGTAGGGAAGCGCTTTGCGCTTCTCTACTTTACAATAAATCATCCATCAGAGCCATGACTCTCACTGCTCCTTCTGTAAGTGCAGGCGGTATCGCAAGAGGAATTTGTTTTTCTAATAATCCTTTCAGACAAATTAGTTTGAGGCTATTCTCGGCAAGCGTATCGCCGATCGCTTCCGCCGCAGCCAAATAACCGATCGCCCCCAAATCTGAGAGAACTGTGCGGCGCAGTTGCAGGTCGTCATTCGATAACGCCACGATTAGGCGATCGCCATATTGATTGGCAACTTCTGGCTCCGAAAGTTGATACATCGCTCTTGCCGCTGCATATTGCACTTTAGGAATCGGATGTTCCAAAAATGGCAAAATATCAGGAATTGCTTCTACCGCCCGTAATGTTCCCAATGCCTCTAAGAAAGCGTCGTAGGGATGTTCTGGTTCTGCATCAGCACTAACTTGCAAATTAGGATTTTTGATTAACTCAAATATATATGGTACGCAGGAATCATCACCCAACATTTCTAAGGATTGAGCAGTAGCTTCCCGTACATAAAAGTCATTGCATTCTAAAGACGTGATTAATGCTGGTACTGCCCTGCGATCGCCTAGTTTCCCCAAAGCTCTTGCTGCATTGCGACGTAATGGATAGCCACCCGCCTCAGTGCGATCAGCTTCATCAGCCAAAGCCAATATTAACAGGTCGATCGCTTCTGGTAAATTTACCCGAAAACGCCCTAACCACCAAGCCGCATAAACTCGCAATCCCAAGTCTTCGCTCTGGAGATTGATTACCGCTTGTTCGATTGTTAATTGATTGTCATCTGGAATGCCAGATTCTTCGTTCATAGTTTTGTCGGATTTTATAAGCAATTTGAAAGTGCCGCTTTGCTGCACTTTCAAAAATTTATAAAAACAAAAAGCACCCCATTGGGGTGCTTTTTGTTTTTTAGCAGAAATTAGCTAAGAGCATTGATTGCATAGTCAATGTAGGAGTTAGCTTCAACAGCTGAGTCTCCAGACAAACCATGATTAGCCTTAACATACTTAAGAGCTTCAACATACCAGCTAGGAGAAAGATCAAAGGTGCGGTTGATTTCAGCGATACCAGCAACCAAGTAATCATCCATTGGGCCTGTGCCACCAACTACGCAGCAGTATGTAACCATACGGATGTAATAGCCGATGTCACGTACACACTTGTCTTTGCCAGTTTGGCTAGAAGCGTAGTTAGGACCAGACATTGAAGTGGTGTAAGGGAACTTGCTATAAACTGCATTAGCAGCGCCAGAAGCCAAGCCAGAAGCCTTTTCGCTCAATGCTTTAGCAGCAGCTAGACCAGCAGTTGCTTGACGGAAACGACCAAAAGCAACTTGGGTTTCGGTAGAGCTAAGGAAACGACCTTGAGAATCGGCTGCGGATACTGCTTCGGTTAGAGGGGTTTTCATAGTGAGATTTACTCCAAAATAGTTTTGTTAAGTGAAATGTGGTCTTAAAGACCAATTAAAGTTCTCGTAAGGACAGTGAGACTGAAGGCTGGACAAGACCAGACTAAGCAACAGCAGCAGCAGCCTTATCAAAGTAGCTACCAACTTC
>JANNDZ010000415.1:0-5123 GCA_031378395.1 Pseudanabaena sp. OTE_75_metabat_487_sub | reverse complement strand
TGCTCACTACCTTTAAGTTGTTTTGCTGTTTCTTGAAATAGTGTCTTGAGCGTGTCTGTAAGTTTTATCACTTTATGCCAAATATATTAAATATCCCATAAAGTGCTTTTGGATTTATTTATTTCTTGCAAGTCCCTAAAGCCAAACTCAAATCCATGCTTCTTGCTATATTCCACCCACAGGCGATCTAGTGTTAGTAAATCCTCGCAAGGAAAATTTTTAATATCATCTAACTCTAAATATCCCTCCTCTTCCCGATTCGTTACCTTAAGCATCAACTTCCAAGTTTCCTGATCCGCCTCGTACCATTGCTGATTTTCGAGATATACCTCTAATTGTTGATAGAGATTATTCGTGACTAACTTCCTAATCGGCGCGGCAATATCAGCCCTGTCAAGTTGGCGATAGATAAAATCTGCTAAGTCATTTTGATCGAGATCAACTAGCTTTTGAATTAGTTGATTGGGATCGACCAAATTGGCATAAAAAACAAATGTATCTTTCCAAGCATCGATCTCCTTCCACTTATCCAAACTAGACTTGGCATAGATCAATTTTTCACCTTCTGCTTTTAAATCATAAAGTTCCCAAGCAGCAAGAAAAGATTGAAAGCTAAGATGAGAGAACTCATAATTTTCATCGCGCTTGACTAAGAGTTCGCTTACATCCAACATCTGCGTTAAAAACTCATCGGCTTTAATCGTCCAACCCTTATTAGTCAATGCTTGTTCAATTGATTCGATTAAATGCTCGTGAGAGATTTGTTTAAAACCCTCATCATCATTTTTCGTGCTACTCGTCACCTGTTGCATCATCCCTAGCGCCGCCAACTGTAACACCTGTTGTCGTTCCGCCGCCGAATTGAGTAACAATGCAATCCCTTTCTCAGTCGGTCTGCGGTCTAACTGCAATTCTAAAATGCCACGATATAGCTCAAACTTGCGCTGTGGCAACTCTTTCCCCTTCTTGTCGCGATGATAGCGCACCATCATATTTAACATCAGGGCATTACCAGAGAGCGCCTTGAGTTCTGGACGCGCATCAATTTGCTCAAGTAAAGACTTAGCCCTCGTTTTCGCCTTTCTCTCAATACCTCGATCCAGCCCCTTAGCGGCTTTTCCTTCTTGGTAGATATACCATTTTTCCAGAAATTCTTGACGCTGCTTATCATCAAAGTCATTTATCCAATAATTCATGAATGGCTTCTTGTTTGGATAATCCAATCTGTAAGCAGTTGGGCGCGAAGTCAGAATGAAAACTGATTTTCTATATTTTTGCATTTCACGATTGAGCCAAGTGCTAACTTTGACGCGCTCCTCAGAACTTGGTATTTCATCAAAACCATCCAACATCACCAATGCTTGCCCATTTAAAAGCAAATTTTTTGCCCAATCATCAGGAGCAGTAAAGCCTTGATTCTCTAATAATTTATGGGCATGATCGGTTAACAGTTGCGGTAATTCGAGCGAATCGTCTTGATTTATAAATTTGACACAACGGGATAAGTACAGCAAAAAGGGAATAAACTTTGGCGCTTTGTAGTCTCCATAGGCACGAGTACTGTAGGTATAGGCAAGATATTTCAAAAGTGTGGTTTTACCATAGCCGCCCCTTGCCCGAATTGAGATCCTTTTAAGTTTTTCCTTGTCTTGGCTATTTCTCAACAATTGCCAAATGTCCGATATCTGACCACCTTCCAATTCTTCGTATCGATTAAACCCAAGCTCTCTGGGACTATCAATCAGGCGCAGAGGTACAAATATTTCTTGCAATACAGGATAGTTATCGAGATGATCTTCTTCTCTAACACCATCAGCTTCATCACGATGACAAGTATCTTTTTGCTCTTCCAGATATCTTGATTCAAAATCAGAGAGTTGTTTTAGTTCAGCTTCTTTTGCAGCATTTTGGATAGACTGTTCTTCTGAAATTTTTTCCTGTTGCTCCATCCTTGCCAATAAACGTTCAGCTTGAGTTTTTCCTGTTCCTGCTAAGCCATCTTTAAGCGTATCCAAAAAGCTTTTGCCGAAAGCCCAAATCAAGCCCCAACTCGCAGTAACGACAAATAAAAGGAAAAAGATCGCCGCTTTTGTCCAATCTCCCTGCATCAAGGAATTGACGCATAGCCCCCCAGTAACACCTAATGATGACCAGCTTAAAAATTTAGGGATATCACTAACATCAATACCTAAAATATTTTTATCTTGGCTAGATTCGGGCTGTTTTTCTGGTTCTTGAGTCATGGTGCTTTGGGCGATCGCAGTGTCAGCATTATAAACCGATAAAATAAATTGGTATTGGCAATTCTAGTCGAGTCCTATGATGGAACCAAATTTTTGGAGTAAATCACTCTATTTCCCAGTCTTCCAATTGTAATTGTGGAATGCGTGAAAATTCTTTAGTATTGTGCGTAACTAGGATCAAATTATTCGCTAAAGCGATAGCAGCAATTTGTAAATCGTAAGCCCCAATGGGTGTTCCGTTAGTAGCGAGTTGGGCGCGAATTTCTCCGAAAATTAGAGCAGACTGGTCATCAAATGGCAAAGACACAAATTGACTCAAAAATCCTTGCTGTAACGTCAGATTACGCTCTGGGTTAGCACTACGAATTGATCCATAAAATAATTCACCCTTCACAACTGAACAAACGGCAATTTCTGAAAGTGGGATATTATCCAGCTTTTGTTTTAAATGAAAATTTTTGCCCTTGAGGTAAATAATACAGGCATTAGTATCTAGCAGATAAATCATCAGAATAGCTCTCTTTCTGATTGTTCTGGCTGTGGATATCTAACAAATGTTTCATCTTGAATAGAACCGTAAAAATCACTCAATTTTGTTATTGTTTTTGTTGGTGATGCTGATTCATAAACAAGAATTATATCTAACTCCGTTCCTTCTGTCGTTTTGGGTAATTGAACTTGTAAAAGTCCATTTTTACCAATTAGCGATCGCAGGCGCATACTTTGCATAACTATTTACCTCTCATTAAATATTTCTATACTAAAGCAAAATCACCCAACTTCATCGCTTGTACCTAGACGAGTTAACCATCGATCCCAGTCGGGAGATCGGTGTCAACATGGCTAGAGGCGCGATCGCAGTGTCAGCATTATAAACCGATAGAATAAATTGGCATGATAAAAAGTGAGAATATTGAAAACTGATCCAAGTGCTATGCAAACATCAACACCAGTCGGTAATATTTTAGAAGCTATATCTATTCTTGACTTTGAAGATCAACTCTTTGTAGCCGAAACCCTGCAAAAAAGAATGATAGAACTACGCAGAAATCAAATTGCCATAAGAGCAAAAGAAGCAGAAGAAGACTATCGACTTGGAAAAGTTCTCACAGGTACGGTTGAAGATCTCATGATGGATTCTAACGATGATTGAACTAAGTTGGGATGAGTCATTTACGCGAATCCTAAAGAAATGGCGTAAGAAACATCCTGAACTCATTGATCGATTTCAACAAAAACTGACACTCTTCAAAAACGAGCCATTTCATCCGTCATTAAAAACACATAGCTTGGGAGGAAACCTTTTAGGCTCTTAGGCAATCAGTATCAACTACGAGCAGAGACTTGTGTTCAAATTTTTATCTGACACCAAAGATTAGTTGTACTGATCGATCTTGGTACTCATGATGAAGTGTATTAAATCTCATACTTTTATTGAGTCATGGTGTTTATTGCGATCGCGCATTCAATGTATCACATTACCAAATTTCCGCAAGACTCAAAACGAACTCAGGTAAAACATCTTCCCCAGAGAGAGAACTCGGATTTTGCAAAACTTCCTTAGGTTTCCCAATCCGATAAACTTCCACCTCCCGATCTTTGCGATTAATCAGCCAGCCAAGCCTTGCACCATTATCTTGATATTCCTGCATCTTGGCTTGCGTAACCTTCAAATTATCACTAGGCGACATCAATTCAATTACAAAATCTGGACAAATTGGTGCAAACTTAGACTGTTGCTCAGTCGTTAACGCTTCCCAACGCTCTTTCAAAATCCATGAAGCATCAGGAGAGCGATCGCTACCATTCGGAAGTTTAAAGCCCGTTGACGATCCAAAAGTAAAGCCTAACTTGGTTTTGCGATTCCAAATCCCTAGATCGATTGTAATACTGGCACTACGCATTCCTGTGCCGCCGCCTTCTGGAGCCATTACTGTAATATCTCCTTGAGCATTGCGCTCAAATCTGAGGTCGCTATTTTTGCGGCAAAGTTGAAAAAACTGTTCGTCAGTAAGATCGATGACAGATTCTAGGCTGATCGTTAGAGCATTCATAGTTCTCAGTAAAGTCTGGAGCCTACATTCCGATTTTATCACAGGCTCTGAGTGATGGTGTTTAGAGCGATCGCAAGATTATCGCTATATAATTGGCACAGATTAACTCAAAGGTGCAGTCATGGTCACTACTCCAGTTATCGATCGCATAGAAGCAATACCACCTGAAATATCTTCAGATCAAAATGGCAATCAAAATAGTCCAATTCTCGTAACTTTAGAAGAATATCGAGCGATCTCCGAAACCGCAGTCGAACGTCTCGAATATCGCGATGGAGAAATTTTTATTGTGTCTGGAGGCTCGCATCCCCATAGCCGTATTGCTGTGAATATCATAACTTTTCTAAGTATTGGTCTTCGTGATACCAATTTTGAAGTTTGTAATGGCGATATGCGGATCTGGATTCCAGAATTTAATTGCGGTACTTATGCAGATGCATTGGTGATTAGTGGTGAGCCAAAGTTTAACGGTACGCGCACTGACGAAATTCTTAATCCAGCTTTAATCGTGGAAGTTTTATCACCATCAACACAGAGCTACGATCGCGGTGAAAAGTTCCGTAAATATCGCTCCATTCCTAGCCTGAGAGAATATCTACTCGTCAGCCAATCAGAGCCATATATTGAGCATTATTTTAAGCCTGAGTCTAAATTAGAGAATAGCGATATCTGGCAGTTTCAAATCTGCGATCGCTTAGAGCAAAAGATTACGTTGCATAGTCTCAATATAGAAGTTCCCCTTACAGAAATTTATCGACGCATCATAGATGTTAAATAAAAAACAGCAAATCGCCAGCTAAGCTGGCGATTTGCTGTTTTTTATGGT
>JANNDZ010000413.1:0-2601 GCA_031378395.1 Pseudanabaena sp. OTE_75_metabat_487_sub | reverse complement strand
TGCTCACTACCTTTAAGTTGTTTTGCTGTTTCTTGAAATAGTGTCTTGAGCGTGTCTGTAAGTTTTATCACTTTATGCCAAATATATTAAATATCCCATAAAGTGCTTTTGGATTTATTTATTTCTTGCAAGTCCCTAAGTCGCCAATACGAATTACTACCGACTCGATCGCATAGGCAATCAGAAACGCTCCGACATATAGCCCAAAGGATCGAAAGAAAAATGATATTGCCCTTTGGACACTTACAGCATAGTTAGCCACAGGCAAAAGCACAGCACAGAGCAAAATACTACTAGTAGCAGTACGGGAGGGAATGTTACCATTTGCTCCCAAATAGATGAGTATGCTCACGATCGCAATTACAGCAATAGATAGCAAACGAGGCGATCGTAAACCTGATACATCTCGTAGTCCATAGCCCACAGTAAGGATGCTACCGACAAAAATGCAAAACCAACCGAGCATCACCTGTGGCATCGTCAGGGCGATCACTTGATTAGGAACTTGCAAAGCCTGCATTGCCCAAGTTACTGCTTCTTGAATCAGCGTTGGATCGAAAGGTTCGGTTAAATGATCGGCAGTTGCCGAAATTACTAACTGTCTTGCCGTTCCTTTAAGGAAATCCCCTTTAATAGTGAATTCTGAGGTTTTTTCTCCTGTGGCTTGTTGCAACATTTCACGCATATCAGCAGGCGTATGAAATTCTTCATACAAACCAATCCCCATAAACAAATTAGCAGGTAAGATCTTGCTCACATCAGCATTCATGCCCAAATCGAGGGTGACACGAATTTTGGGGCTGTCCATCGCCAAGGTGATTGCTGTGCTTGCTCCCATCGAGTGTCCGCCAATCCCCAATCGTTGCAGATCGAAGCGATCAGGATGTCTACTGACAAACGCCATGACCGCCTGAGCGTCTTGCAGATTTTCCTTTTCACTGTGGTTTCGCTTATAGGATTCACCAAACCCACCCGAATCAAAAGTAAGGGCTGCTATGCCATGTCTGGCTAACTCCACAGCTAGAGGTTCCATCATTTCCTTACTAGAACTCACCCCATGCCATAGCATAATCGTTGGGTAGGGAGTAGATGTTTGTGCAGGATGGAAAAGTTTACCCACGAGTACGCGATCGAGATCGAGGTTAATGCTAATAGTTTCTGTCGTGATGCTGTAGGGAGAAAATGTAAAGTGCAACCATAGTCCTACAGATAAGACCAGTAAGCTCAACACTAAACCTAGCTGATTTTTCAGCACAGACAGGCGATTAGTAAAAGTCATGATTATATTTTTGAAATAAACCAAGAACTCAAGTTTTTGGCTAAAAGCTCAAGCCCAGTGAAGTGGACTACAGAACACTATAAATTAACCCGTTGCAAAGGGTTTAAGCTTTTAGCCCGCACTTGAGTGAAGGACTTTTGCTAATGTCTGTTGGTTTGACGAAAGATAGTTGAGTGCTGTCTGGCAATCAGCCTGAATTTGAACTTTGAGAGCATCAAGTGAATCAAACTTCTTTTCAGGGCGGATAAATCTGATTAGGTTTACACTTAGTTCTTGATCGTAAAGATCGCCTTGCCAGTCAAATAAATGTACTTCGACCGATCGCTGAACGCCATCTACAGTTGGACGCAATCCAATATTCATCACCCCTAATATTTGCGATTGGGATTGTGTTGCTGCGTCAGGATTCTTGATCATTGCTTGGACTGCGTAAACCCCATCACGCGGTAAACATTTTTGCGTAGGCAGCTCTAAATTTGCAGTTGGGAAACCAATTGTGCGACCTAATTGTTTGCCCTGTTCAACTCTGCCAACGAGGTTGTAAGGACGACCAAGCAGTGAATTAGCTAAATCAATTTCGCCTTGGGCTAAGGCTGTCCGAATATTGGAGCTACTTATGCGCACGTGTGGCTGATCGAGATCGCCAGAACTCATCGTCTGCTCTGGAATGACCGTGAGGCGATCGCCCCAAATATTTTGGAGATCGCTAATATTGCCTTGTCGTTTCCGCCCGAAGTGAAAATCAAAGCCGACGCTAATTAATTCGACTTGGAGCGAGTCAATTAAAATCTTCTGGATAAATTCGGCGGCAGTTAGCTTGGCAAGTTCCGCGTCGAAAGGTAACAAAACTAATTGCTCGACCCCAAGAGATTCAAGCAAGGCTACTTTTTCATCGAATGGTGCAAGTAGCGATCGCGATCTTTGGCTAAAAAATTCTTGGGGATGCGGCGAAAAAGAAACAACAGTACTGGTTAAATTAGGAGCGCGATCGCGCAAAGATATCGGCAAAATTGGCGCAATCACACGACGGTGTCCCACATGTACGCCATCAAAGTTGCCAAGGGCGATCGCAGTGGGACGAGAAATTTGGGTTGGGTCAAAAATTACTCTCACGCTTAACATTTTGACACAATAGCTACCCCAAAATAGCAGACAAAGATGTAACGCATTAGCACTTTGGCTAATTGTCATGAGATTCTGGTATGTTTGAGATTCGCCGTTAGCTGACTATCCATGACCGTTAGAGAAACTTTCCGTCGCACAAAAATTGTTGCCACTATTGGCCCTGCAACCAGCAGCCCTGAAATGCTTCGCCAGCTTAT
>JANNDZ010000412.1:0-12975 GCA_031378395.1 Pseudanabaena sp. OTE_75_metabat_487_sub | reverse complement strand
TGCTCACTACCTTTAAGTTGTTTTGCTGTTTCTTGAAATAGTGTCTTGAGCGTGTCTGTAAGTTTTATCACTTTATGCCAAATATATTAAATATCCCATAAAGTGCTTTTGGATTTATTTATTTCTTGCAAGTCCCTTAGTCCATTTCGGATCAAAAAAGAGTTGGGATGTGTGCAATTTCAAGGTACTTGCGATAATCTCGAACCTTACGCTATGGGGGCAAGATTTTTTTGGGGCATAATTGTCCCGCTTGTTATTTTCATGGTCTTAGTATTCGGACATGAGGCATGGAGACGTATCTGCCCGTTAATGTTTGTGTCACAAATTCCTAGAGCATTGGGGTGGCAACGTCGCCGTCGTGTTGTTGATCCGCTAACTAATACTGCCCGCTCCGAGCCTGTAACGATCGCTAAAAATTCATGGCTGGGGCGCAATTCTCTATATGTGCAGTTTGGGTTGTTATTTCTCGGCTTGAATGTGCGCTTACTATTTGTTAATTCCGATCGCCTTGCCCTCGGTATTTTTTTGTGTCTGACCATCCTATCGGCTGTGACCATAGGGTTTCTCTATGGCGGGAAATCTTGGTGTCATTATTTTTGTCCGATGGCTCCAGTGCAAGCAATATACACGGGACCACGCGGGTTACTAGCTAGCGAAGCTCACCAAAATCAAGAATCTGGGATTACCCAATCGATGTGCCGCACTGTCGATCAAGCTGGCAAAGAAAAAAGTGCCTGTGTAAGCTGCCAGTCACCATGTTTTGATATTGATGCCGAGCGCTCTTATTGGGATGGCATCAATCGTAGCGATCGCAAATTGCTCTATTATGGCTATCTCGGCTTAGTGATTGGGTTTTACGCTTACTTCACTTTATATTCTGGCAATCCCAACTTCTTAGCTGGCGGCGTATGGGACGAAACCAATCAATTTGCCATGCTTTTTCAGCCAGGTTTTTATATCTCAGGGCAGGCAATTCCCATACCCAAAATTTTTGCAGTTCCTTTAACCTTGACGACTTCAACCCTCATTACCTATGTAATTGGAAGACGATTAGAACGCGCTTACAAACGTTATAGCAAGTACCGCAACCTTGTCTTAACTGCCTCTCAAATCCAACACCGCGCCTTTACGCTGTGCGCGTTTATTTCCTTTAATCTACTGTTTTGGATGGGAGTAAACCCCACATTAGGCTGGCTACCAGCATTTGAACAACAGTTTATTGGCTGGATGGCTGTGATTGCTTCGACCATGTGGTTTTATAGAACCTTTGGGCGCACTTCGCAGATGTATGCTCGCGAGAGTTTGGCTACAAGTTTACGCCGCCAACTCAGCAAGCTAGCCTTTGATTTTTCTAAAGTTTTAGAAGGGCGATCGCTTACAGATCTTAAACCAGATGAAGTCTATGTCTTGGCGAAAACCCTACCCGAACTCACCCACGAAAAACGGGTGCAAATGTATAAAGATGTTCTCAAAGAGGCTTTGAGTGCAGGCAATATGAATTCTTCTAGTAGTCTGGAAGTGTTTGACCTAATGCGTCAGCAGTTAGACATTAATGAGGAAGATCACAATCAGATTCTTGGAGAGATGGGAATTAAAGATGCTCAGATGCTCAGCACTTCTAGGCAACTCAATCAAGAAAATGAATCACGATTGCGGAAGTATCGTCGATCTTTAGAAATCATGTTGCGGGAGCTAGTTGAAAGCGATTTGCCTTTACACAAATCCATGCAACTCAAAGAAGAACAAATTTTAGCTTTGCGGCAAGAATATAATGTCACAGCGCCAGAAGAATCGGCGATTTTAGCGAGTATTTGCGAGCAAGATAGTCTTTTGGATTCAGCTGCAACAGATTTCTACAAAAAACTTCACACCTTCACTCGTTACACGCACATTTTGCAAAGAGCCGTTAATTTACCAACAGATGTAGTGAGTTTACTAGTTTTTAAGTTGCAGCAACAGCAGCGATCGCTAGTCATTAAGCTTCTACGTATTCTCGAAATTTTCGGTGATGCGCCAGAAGCCTATAAAATTGCTAACGATCTCGCATCTCTTACCCATAAAGGTCTAGCCGCAAACATTTTGCTCGATTTACTCCAAGACGAAACTGAGACTACCCCTTGGCATGATCGACTACCGCCTAAAGCGATCAAAATTTTTAACTCGGTCAAGCCACTGACGGAATTTCGCTCGCCATCAACAAGTAGAGAATCAGTCTTTACAGTATTAATTCAATTAATGGAAGATTCTGACACTTTAGTGAAAGCGGCTAGTCTGTACGCTTTAAAACAAATTGATATACTGAAAGCCACAGAAGAAGCCCAGAATATTTTGAGAGATCCCCATTCTCATGCCTTATTATCTGAAGAAGCGAAAACCTTTGTAACTACTAAACAATGTGCTTCTAAAAGCACATCCCAAAATATATCCAACAAAATATCAAGCGATAACTTAGCTGCTAATTTATTAAGCTCTGAGGACAATCAAGTTCTCGATACCTTTGACAAGCTATTGCTTTTATTCCGTAACAGTCTGTTTCGTCCTCTCCAAACCGATGCCCTTGCAGAAATAGCGAGACAATCAGAGATCAGGATTTATAACACAGGTGAAACGCTCTATCAAACAGGCGATTTACCTAAGACAATCTGTGCGATAGTCAATGGTTCCGTAGAGATTCGTTCTACGGGTGGCGATCGCCGCCAGCTCTTCAAAAAGATTATGCCCAATCAAACGATTGGGCAATTGGAAGTACTAACCCAAACTCCATTTGCAAATTCAGCGATCGCCACATCACCCCAAACATTAATCATATCGATTAATGTTTGGGGTGTTTATGCAAGCACTAAGTGAAGATCCCCTATATACACAACATTTACTGATTTCTGTCAGCACTTCCCTCCAAAGTATGCTTTCGTCACAAACATTTGTGAATCGACAATAGCTAATGTTACGTGTAGAGAAAAATGCCCCTCACCTCTACAAGGAATAGAACTAGGGGGTGAATTCTTTATAAACTTCCACGTAACAATCAGTAATAACTATCATTTCCTTACTTAAGAATTATTGTTTAAGGAACCTTCATGCTAAAACTTAGAATTTTCAATATACAGATTCCTCAAGAGCTAGAACCTATTCAACTATCAACTGAAATCAGTAAAAAAAATGATTTTTTGATTGGTCGTGCGCCTTATTGTGATGTCATCTTCGATAATGTGACCGTTAGTCGAGAGCATGGCAAGATTTCTTTTGAAGCACATCAATATCACTTTATCGATCTGAACAGTACTAATGGAGTAAAAATCAACGATCTACAAATCCAACCACTGCATGCTATTCAAATCTCAGCGACAGATACTATTCAACTAGGCGACTTTGCGATTCTAATCGAAGAAATTACCCTACCTACTCTGCCAACAAAATCTTCAGAAGAGGAAGAAGATCCCACCGAGTCATCAGTTGCCCACTTAAATAGTCCAGTTAATGCAGGCAAAGATCGCGATCTCGCAGAGATTGCTAAAGCACCAGCAGAACCCAGTCAATATATGCCACTTGCTACCCTTGACCCCAGCCAAATTACTCGCTGGACAAAGGGACCTCTCACCTTGGAATGCGTCAAAATCATTGATGAAACCGCTGATGTCAAGACCTTTTGCTTTGGCACTAACCCTCCCCATCTCTTTACCTACAAAGCAGGGCAGTTTATTACACTAGAGCTAGAAATCGATGGTGTAGAAGTATTGCGTTCCTATTCCATCTCGTCATCACCATCTCGTCCCCATTCTCTAGAAATTACCGTTAAGCGAGTTTCCTCTGCTAATCCAGAAGATTCCACTATTCCTGCTGGACTAGTTTCCAATTGGCTGCACGACAATCTAAAAATTGGCAGTCAGATTAAAGCAAGTGGAGCATTTGGCAAGTTCTCTTGTTTTGAGTATCCTTCTCAAAAGTTATTGTTTCTCTCGGCGGGTAGTGGTATTACCCCAATGATGTCGATGTCACGCTGGATTTATGATACTCACTCAGATTGTGATGTGGTGTTTTTTCATTGCGCGCGTAGTCCAGAGGATATTATCTATCAACAAGAATTAGAAATGATGGCAGCGAGGTCTGCTAAGTTTCATCTAGCTGTATCAATTACTCGATCCACTCCTCAACAATCTTGGATGGGAATGCGTGGCAGACTGACCCCAGCCATGCTGGAAATGATTGCCTCTGACTGGCGCGATCGCACTGTATTTGTCTGTGGACCTGAAAGCTTTATGCAAAGCACAAAATCTTTGTTGGAAGGAATCGGCTTTCCAATGCACCAATATCATGAAGAGAGTTTTGGCGGTGCAAAAAAGTTACCAAAATCAGCTAAAGAGGAGCCGTTAGCAAGTGAACTTTCTCCTGCTTTTGGAATCAAGGCGTGGCTTGGTAAGTTACAACTACCCCAAGAAGCGATGTCCGTAACTAGTCGATCAGCAAATTCTTCTAAAACTAGCAAAGCACCAGTTGCTACATTGGTTTTTACTAAATCAGGGAAAGAAATCCCTTGTGATGGAGAAGAATCAATCCTAGAAATTGCCGAGCAAGCTGGTGTCAAAATCCGCAATAGTTGTCGTGTTGGTAGTTGTGGTAGTTGCAAGAAAGTCAAGCTAGAGGGAGAAGTCAAAATGGAAGGTTACGATCCAGAAGCCCTCGAACCTTCAGAAGTAGAGGCAGGTTATATCCTCTGCTGTGTCGCTTTTCCCAAAGGTAAAGTTGCGATCGATGTTTAATAAACCTGTTGGGGAATAAGGTAACTCATGTTACATAGAATGTACCTAATCCCCCAATCCAATCTCCTTCCCAAGAAGATTAGGTTGGGGAATAAGGTTCATTTTTCTTTCGTCATCATTAAGGTGATATAAACGCAGTGGCAAAGGCGTAGCTCAAATGTTAAACATTAAACGCAACCTCAATCAAAATCGTCTTAGGAAAATGATAGGGCTAAACTTAAAAGCATGTAAAGCATTGGAGCCAAGCTTTGAGGATAAATCTAGCCAAGTCCTACAAAGAGAGCGAAAACGTCCCAACTATGTTGAGGTTGAGGAAAAAAAGCCGCATTAAGAACGATATTAGACAAGTTGTTATACATCTTGATGTACATTAAATGCTAACCAAGGTTTGATTAGATGTGAGCGCTATATATAAGGGCTATCAAACATAAAATTTCTAGCAGTAAAAGCTTATGACTAGCCTCAAAAATGTTCTTGAGGAAATCGTTGTCGTCGAAGTACAAGAACAACTCAAACATCTCAGCCAAACTGCTCGCGAGGCAATTAACCTTAGCGAGGTAGCTGCTTTTGCGCTAAATCGATTGCCAGTACTTTATGCAAGTACAAGCCGAGGATGGTTGCAACAACGCAAACGCGCCCATAGTGAACTCCAGCCGCAGATAGTCAGTGCTGTTCAGCAGGCTTTGCTCGGAGTAAAACGTGATCCTTTGCGAAAATCGACAAAAATTGAGGCTAGTAAGGTCGAGACACCCGCTCATATTCTGAACAGATTACAAAAACTTTTTAGCAAGCCGACTTTGCAATGGCATCAAGTACCGCAGGTTTTTCAGGAAGCACTCAGTCTAGTCACTCACACACCAGAATATTTAAGTTTGAGCATTAACGATCGCAATCGATTGCGAGAAATTAAAGGTTATTTAAATCGTAAAGATGTTCATCAACATGAACATCGGGATTGGCATAATAACGTTGAGCTGCCAAATCCTGAACTTAATTCCTATATCCTTTCAGCTTCTTACTTCCTAACTAATGTTTTAGAAGATTTAGCAAAACAAGAAGTAAAAAATCAATTAATCCATATGGCAAATGTTTTGCCGCGAAAAGTTGGTGTAGATGATGTATGTGCATATGTACTGAATCGCTTGCCTGCATTATATGCCACCACTCAACAAGGCGTAATCTGGCAAACTCAAAAAGCGAAGGAGCAGCTATCCAGTCAGATAGAATCAACCGTTATTCAATCACTGATGACTTTGGGCAAAACACCTCGTCGTCTAGCCGATCCGATCCCATTACTTAAATTTGAAGGAGAATGCGAACAAGCTATCAGCGAGCTGCGCCTAATTTTTCAGAGAGAAGATATTACTTGGCAGAATATTGCAAACTTAGCTGAATATGCGATCGAGCATGAGAGGCAAGGGATGACTTATTGGCGGCAGCAATGGCGAATGCTGGGACAAATTTATAGCGAAATGTACTTAAAACCAGGGGACGCTGAGCTATCTCTTAGCCATACCGCAGAGGGGGAAGTCTTAATCGTGAGAGCGCATACTAAAGAAGCTTTTGGTTGGCTAGCAGATAATCCTAAAAATTTAGGTGTCAGTACTTTACGTCTTTTTCCTGCGGTTGCTGAGATTGAACTTTACGGCCATTTCTTGGATTTTTCAATTAACTACACTCGCGAAGAAATGGCAGCCGATGGCATTATATAGAGGTTTTTATAAACCTCTATACACAAGGCGGTAAAGTAAAGTCAGATCTAAAAATTTGTGTTTATGGCTTTTCAACGTTCTAGTGGAATTTTATTACATCCAACCTCACTACCCAGTAAATTTGGGATCGGGGATTTAGGAGAGACGGCTTATCAGTTTATTGAGTTTTTATCGCGTAGTGGTCAAAAGCTATGGCAAGTGCTGCCCCTTGGCCCAACAGGATATGGGAATTCTCCCTATATGAGCTTTAGCGCGATCGCAGGTAGCATGTATCTGATCAGCCCAGAGCTTTTAGCAAAGCAATATTTACTCAAAGAAGAAGATTGGGCTGATATCCCTGAATTTAATCAAGATCAAGTTGATTTTGAGGCAGTGATGCCATATAAACGGAAATTGCTTGAGATTGCCTTCATTCGCTTCAAACAAGGATATGTCGATCAAGATCTTAAGCATCATCACGATCTATATCTATTGCAAGAGCAGTTCAAAAAGTTTTGCTACGAAGAAGCTGATTGGCTCGAAGACTATGTGCTATTTATGGCACTGCATGAACAAAATCCTAAAATCCTTTGGAATAATTGGGAACCTGCGATCGCTAGACGAGCACCTAAAGCATTACAACAAAAGCGTGAAGAATTGCATGATCAAATTGAGTTTCAAAGATTTGTGCAATTTATCTTCTTTGATCAATGGTTGAAACTCAAGCAATATGCCAATGTGCGAAGCATTCAAATTATTGGCGATATTCCCATTTATGTATCGCACAATAGCTCTGATGTCTGGGCTAATCCCAAAAACTTTGTTCTTGATCCTGAAACCTATGAAGTCGCCCAAATGGCAGGAGTACCACCTGACTATTTCAGCGCCACAGGTCAACTATGGGGCAACCCAGTTTATAACTGGGAATATCTGCAAGAAACTGATTTTGCATGGTGGATCGATCGCTTTAGATTTTTAAATCGGTATGTAGATATTATTCGCATCGATCACTTCCGAGGATTTGAAGCTTTTTGGCAAGTCCCCGCAGGTGAAGAAACTGCCATTAAAGGCGAATGGGAAACTGCCCCAGGAACTGAGCTATTTACAAAGCTGAATGAGGTGATGGGTGAATTGCCAATTCTTGCCGAAGATTTGGGCGTGATCACTCCTGAAGTTGATAAGTTGCGCGATGATTTTGGGTTTCCTGGGATGCGCGTCCTCATGTTTGCGTTTGGAGGTGGCTCCGACAATTTTCATTTACCCCACAACTTTGTCCGCAATTGTGCAGTTTATACAGGAACCCATGACAATGACACGGCAGTGGGCTGGTGGCAGCGAGCTAGTAGATACGAAAAAGAATTGTTCTACAAATATATAGTAGGTTTTGCCGCAGGTGAGCCGATTAACTGGGTGCTGATCCGTATAGCGATGGCAGCAGTATCGGTAATTGCGATCGTGCCTCTGCAAGATGTTCTTGGCTTAGATAACAGTGGTCGCATGAATACCCCAGGAACTGCGACAGGAAATTGGGGCTGGCGCTATAGCGATCCCAATTTGCTCAATCAAGATCTTAGCGATCGCCTACTCGAAATTACCCAACTCTATAGCCGTTAGAAAAAAAGGTGTGTCACGTAGTGACACACCTTTTTTTCTGTGGTTTTCAATACATCGGTTACCACAAATCCAAAAAATGGTTTTTAAATGATAATTGCTAACCTTATATTATTAGTCTTAAGAAACTTGACACAAAATTTGGTATGAGAATATATATCTACTATTAATAAATTTCACAAACGATTCCTATAAAGTCGTTCTGACCCAAAACAATGTCTTCCGTCGCTTCTGAAGCTTTACTCATCATTTTACTAATTCTTGTCAATGGTGTTTTTTCGATGTCCGAGCTAGCGATCGTATCTGCTCGCAAAGTGCGCCTAGAGCAATGGGCAAAGGAAGGAAATGCAAAAGCCAGAGCAGCTTTAAGACTGATCGCTTCACCCACAAATTTCTTGTCAACCGTTCAGATTGGGATTACCTTAATCGGAATTTTAAGCGGTGCATTGGGTGGTGCAACCGTAGCCCAAACCTTGCAACAGTCATTCGAGACCGTCCCTTTGCTCCAGCCCTATAGCAAAACCCTTAGCTTTGCGATCGTGGTCGGTATCATTACTTACCTGTCTCTAGTAGTTGGCGAGCTTGTACCCAAGCGCTTAGCGATGAGCAATGCTGAAAAAATTGCCTGTGCAGTT
Source organism: Pseudanabaena sp. OTE_75_metabat_487_sub (assembly GCA_031378395.1). GTDB lineage: Bacteria > Cyanobacteriota > Cyanobacteriia > Pseudanabaenales > Pseudanabaenaceae > Pseudanabaena. The sequence continues at coordinate 4,281 of JANNDZ010000412.1, read as the reverse complement.
GCGCCACCAATGCGATTTCTTGCCAATATTGGTACTCCTGTCGTGTATTTGCTGAGTATTTCAACCGAAGCTTTACTTGGCTTATTAGGAATTCAGGTAACTGAAGAGTCGCAAGTTACAGAAGAAGAAATTAAGGTGATGATAGCTCAGGGAGCCGAATCAGGCATGTTTGAGGAGGCAGAACATGACATGGTTGAGCGTGTTTTTCGTTTAGGCGATCGCCCCATTAAATCTCTGATGACTCCGCGTACAGAAATTGACTGGCTCGATGTTGATGCGCCTTTTGAAGAAACACAGCGCGAAGTTTTAAACAGTGGGCATTCCCGCTTTCCTGTTGCAAGAGAAAATCTTGATGACTGCGTAGGTATTGTCGAGATTAAAGCATTTCTCAACGCTAGTCTCAATGGTACTCCCATCGATTTAGTCAAAGCCAGTAGTCCTCCTCTATATGTTGCCGAGACTGCCAGTGCTTTGAGTGTCTTGGAGCAGTTTAAACAATCTGGCGATCGCGTCGCAATGGTGACCGATGAGTATGGTGGTGTTGAGGGGATCGTCACACTCACGGATCTACTCGAAGCGATCGTTGGAGATCTGCCATCTAATGATCGTCAAGGTGATCCCGATGCTATGCAAAGAGAAGATGGTTCTTGGCTAATCGATGGCATGATTTCTAGCGATCGCCTCAAAGAGATTCTCGAAGTCGAAGAGCTCCCCTATGAAAAGGAGCATAACTACCATACTCTTGGCGGGCTGATGATGACTTATCTCCGACATATCCCCATGGTTGGCGAACATTTCGCTTGGGATAGAATGCGCTTTGAAGTCGTTGATATGGATGGCAACCGAGTAGATAAAGTACTAGTTAACATCTCACCACCTCTGCCAGTGGCTGAGGACGAGCCAAAAAATAATTCTAAGCGAACATAAAATCCACAAAAAAGAAAATGCGGCGCTGTGCGTCGCATTTTTTTTGTGGATTTTAGTGAGAAAGTATTGTATTGTTTTAAGTACGGTATCCCCACCAAGATATCGTAGATTATTTTTTTAGAGATACAAGCTCATGAATTCAAGCCAACATCCTTTAACCATAACCTCAGTCAAATCTTTGGCTAAGGCGATCGCAAATCTATTTAGCAATATATTCAGTCATAAACAGGTATGTAAATTTGCCTCTTTCTTCTTGGCGGGTATACTTCTTAGCGTTGCATTGGTAGCTTGCGGCGATGGCAACTCATCATCGGGTAACACCAAAAAGGATGTTGAATTAACACTTGTTTCCTTTGCTGTCACCAAACAGGCTCATGCAGTAATTATTCCTAAATTCATTGAAAAGTGGCAAAAAGAACAAAATCAAAGAGTCACATTTAAGCAAAGCTATGGTGGCTCAGGCTCTCAAACTCGTGCTGTTATTGATGGTCTAGAAGCCGATGTCGTTCACCTTGCGCTTGCGGGTGATACCAGCAAAATTGAGAAAGCAGGATTGATCGATAAAGGTTGGGAAAAAGAATACCCCAATAATGCGATTGTCACTAAGTCAGTAGCTGCCCTTGTAACCCGTGAAGGTAATCCCAAAGGTCTTAAGGATTGGTCAGACTTAGAAAAAGATGGGATCAGTTTGATTACCGCCGATCCTAAAACTTCTGGAGTTGCCAAGTGGAACTTTCTCGCCTTGTGGAATGCGGCTGTAAAAAAAGGTGGTAGTGAATCCAAAGCCGAAGCCGCAATGGTTAAAGTATTTAAGAATGTCCCAATTTTGACTAAAGATGCCCGTGAAGCAACTGACGCTTTCTTCAAACAAGGTCAAGGCGATGCATTAATTAACTATGAGAATGAAATTATTTTGGCATCACAAAAAGGTCAAAAAGTTGCCTATATCATTCCTGAAGTAAATATTTCTATCGATAATCCGATCGCAGTAGTTGACAAAAATGTTGCCAAACACGGTACAAAAGAAGTTGCCGAGGCTTTTGTCAAATTCCTTTATAGCCCTGAAGCTCAGACTGAATTTGCAAAACTAGGCTTCCGCCCTGTTGATGAAACTGTTGCTAAAGAAAAGCAATTTGTCGATCAATTCCCAGCAGTTAAAGAATTAGCAACTGTTAAGGATTTTGGAGATTGGGCTGAAATCGACAATAAGCTTTTTGCCAATGGTGGCACTTTTGACAAAATTCAAGCTCAAATCAAACGTTAAAAACTAATGGTAATGACAACTACGCCGACACCAAAATCACCATCTGGCAAAGGGCGGCAACCTAATCCTTTTCTTAGATTCCTCGCCAAAATTCATTGGACATGGGTGATTACATTTGTCTATCTTGCCTTTTTGCTAATTTTGCCAGTGGTAGCGCTCATCGCCAAAGCCGCCAGTGAACCTTTTGATAGCTTCTGGAAAACAGCCACTAGTCCACTAGCTATCTCCAGCTATGAAATTACTTTCGTCACCGCCTTTGCAGCCGCAGCCATTAATGGAGTCTTTGGCACTCTTATTGCTTGGGTTTTAGTTCGCTACAATTTTTTTGGCAAGCGGTTTCTCGAAGGTGTTGTCGATTTACCTTTTGCTCTGCCCACCGCTGTTGCAGGTCTGACGCTAGCTACGGTCTACAGCGAAAGCGGGTGGCTAGGCTCATTATTTGCACCATTCGGCATCAAAATCGCCTTCAGTCGCCTCGGTGTTTGGATCGCGATGGTATTTATCTCCTTACCATTTGTAGTCAGAAGCGTCCAGCCTGTGTTGACAGAACTAGAGAGAGAAATCGAGGAAGCGGCTTGGTCATTAGGTGCTTCCAACTTTCAAACTTTTACACAGGTAATTTTGCCACCGCTTGCACCTTCGATTTTGACAGGTGTAGCACTAGGCTTTTCCCGCGCCGTTGGTGAATATGGATCGACCGTAATTATTGCCTCCAATACTCCGTTTAAGGATTTGATTACGCCTATTTTGATCTTTCAACGATTAGAGCAGTATGACTACGTGGGCGCAACCGTAATTGGTTCGGTTATGTTACTAATTTCTTTTGTCAGTTTGATCGCAATTAACTTGTTACAAGCATGGGGTAAACGTTATGGCTAATCTCAATCCACCCATTAGCGATCGCCCTCAAAGTTTACCCGAACCAATTAAGATAACGCGCAAAAAAAGTTGGGTTCCTACGATTTTAATTGCGATCGCCTTCCTTTATCTCGGTCTAGTGCTGTTAATTCCTGCGGCAAATGTCTTTTATCAAGCATTTCGTAAAGGCTTTGCGCCCTTACTTTCAACCTTGACTCGTCCAGATTTTCTCAATGCAGCCAAACTAACAGTTAGCTTAGCCGCGATTTCATTACCTCTTAATACCATTTTTGGACTCAGTGCCGCTTGGGCGATCGCTCGTCATCGTTTCCCTGGAAGGACGCTACTGCTAAGCATTATTGATCTACCTTTCTCGATTTCGCCTGTAGTCGCTGGTTTGATGATTGTTTTGCTATACGGACGACTCGGATGGTTTGGATCATGGCTAGAAGCGAATGACATCAAAATCGTATTCGCTTTCCCTGGCATGTTACTAGCTACGCTCTTTGTAAGTATGCCTTTTATTGCCCGTGAAGTAATTCCTGTGCTTGAAGAAATGGGTACTGACCAAGAAGAAGCAGCACGGACTCTTGGCGCGAACGATTGGCAAATCTTTTGGCGAGTGGTTGTCCCAAATATTCGTTGGGGCTTGCTCTATGGTTTAGTTTTAACCAATGCCAGAGCCATGGGTGAGTTTGGTGCTGTATCAGTAGTTTCAGGGAATATCGCTAGTAAGACTCAGAGCCTACCTTTATTTGTTGAAGAATCCTACAAGCAATATGAAACCGAAGTAGCCTATTCTGCGGCTGTTTTGCTTGCTTTACTTGCAGTTGTGACTCTGATACTCAAGGAGGTTTTAGAGCGTAGAACCCACAACTCTAATTCGCGAGAATAAAAAGGAGTTTTGAGCATGACCATCGATAATCGTCCAGTGACTAAAGATATCAAGATTCGTATTCCCGAAGAATTACATAGTGAACCTGTGATTTCAAACTTAATTTTGCAACATGGGGTAACGGCTAACATTGTTTCTGCAACTCTGGGTTTAAATGCTGGCAGTGGCTGGTTTCATCTCAGCCTCAAAGGTAATGCTGCTCAAATTCAAACTGCGATCGCCTATCTCAACGATCTAGATATCGAACTTTGGCAAGAGAACACTGAAACGCATACTTCTCTCTAACTCAGAATTGTTACTAAGCAATGAAAATTAAATAACCTGTGCAAATAAAACC
>JANNDZ010000406.1:0-21100 GCA_031378395.1 Pseudanabaena sp. OTE_75_metabat_487_sub | reverse complement strand
AACCGATTGACATCGGCGTAGGAAAGCACATTATTTGAGGAAATTTACATGACAGTTGGTTTGAAACTCCCCTCAGCACCTACAAGGCGCGGAGAATATCGCGGTACGCAAATGCATTGTGCTCGTCAAGGCATCATCACCGAAGAGATGCAGTATGTGGCATGGCGTGAAAATCTTCCCGTCGAACTGGTACGCGCTGAAGTTGCCAGAGGTCGGGCGATCATTCCCGCCAACAAGAATCATACAAATCTTGAACCAATGGGAATTGGCATTGCCTTCCGATGCAAGGTCAACGCCAACATCGGTGCATCACCTAACTCTTCTAACATTGATGAAGAAGTTGAGAAGTTACATTTATCAGTCAAATATGGCGCTGATACTGTCATGGACTTATCTACAGGTGGCGGCGATCTCGATGTGATTCGGACTGCGATTATCAAAGCTTCACCTGTTCCCATCGGCACGGTTCCCATTTACCAAGCACTCGAAAGCGTGCATGGCACAATGCAAAACCTCACACCTGACGACTTCTTGCACATTATTGAGAAGCACGCTGAGCAAGGTGTAGACTATCAAACCATCCATGCAGGGATTTTGATTGAGCATCTGCCGCTTGTCAAAAATCGTCTTACAGGGATTGTTTCCCGTGGTGGTGGAATTTTGGCGCGTTGGATGTTGCATCATCACAAGCAAAATCCTCTCTATACCCATTTCAATGACATCATCGAAATTTTTAAGAAGCATGATGTGTCCTTCAGCCTTGGAGACTCACTGCGTCCAGGTTGCTTGCATGATGCTTCCGATGAAGCTCAGCTTGCAGAACTAAAGACTCTTGGACAGCTAACTCGTCGTGCTTGGGAACATGATATTCAAGTCATGGTCGAAGGTCCTGGACATGTGCCAATGGATCAGATCGAGTTCAATGTTCGCAAACAAATGGAAGAATGCTCTGAAGCTCCTTTCTATGTACTTGGTCCTTTGGTGACAGATATTGCCCCAGGATATGACCACATCACTTCTGCGATCGGTGCAGCAATGGCTGGCTGGTATGGTACGGCGATGCTTTGTTACGTCACACCAAAGGAACACCTTGGTTTGCCAAATGCTGAAGATGTCCGCAATGGCTTGATTGCTTACAAGATCGCCGCTCATGCTGCGGATATTGCGCGTCATCGTCCTAATGCCCGCGATCGCGATGATGAGCTATCCACTGCGCGTTACAACTTCGATTGGAACAAGCAATTTGCGCTATCTCTCGATCCTGAACGCGCTAAGGAATATCACGATGAAACTTTGCCTGCGGATATCTATAAGACCGCAGAATTCTGCTCGATGTGTGGGCCGAAGTTCTGTCCTATGCAAGAGAAAGTTGATGCTGAGGCAATTAGTGAGCTTGAGAAGTTTCTTGCTAAAGAGCCTGTAACTTCAGCTTAATCAAAAAATCTAAAAAAAGGAGGTGCAGTGCACCTCCTTTTTTTTGTATGAAACAAAAGCAACTTACTGCTAGTCTAGTTAGACATGTTTGCTAGATATCTTGTTGGTGTCTGAATATGAATAAGTTTCCCTGTCCTCGTCTTATTAATGTAGTTTTTCTATTGTCCCTCGCTGTACCCTCTGCTGCTTGGGCGCAGGCTGCTCAACAAAAGATTGTTTATGTATCCCCACAAGGTAACGATCCACAGACCTATCGCACAATTACAGCCGCGATCGCAGCTAATCCCCAAGAAGGAACGATTTTCCAATTAAGTAATGGCACATATAGCCAAACTTCGGGCGAAAGTTTTCCGATTCGACTTCCTAAAGGTGCAATCTTACGAGGCAATCCTAGCGCTAATGGAAATGGGGTAGTAATTAGCGGTGGTGGTCGCTTTGTCAGTCCGACTTTTGCTAGTCAAAATATTGCGATCGCAGCAGCAACGAACTCTCGCATCGAAGGGCTTACAGTCACTAATAGCAATCCGCGTGGCTATGGATTATGGTTAGAATCCAGCCGTAATGTCATTATTTCCAACAATAGTTTTGTGAGCAGTACCCACGATGGCATCTTCCTCACAGGCAGTGCTAATGCTTACATTGGCAATAATCTATTTACAAATAATAAAGGTAGCGGGATTTCGGCACTTGGCACAAGCACAGGGGAAATTCGCGATAACAAATTTGAGAATACAGGTTTTGGACTGTCGATTGGACAGCAATCTCAAGTTCTTTTGGCGAATAATAATATCTCGCGGAATGTGGATGGAGTTATTATTTCTAATACGGCTCAGCCAACTCTACGCGGCAATGCGATCGCAGATAATCAGCGCAATGGGCTAGTCGTTCTTAGTAGTTCCAATGGTTCTCCTCGTCCCGACCTTGGCACAACGATTTCGCTGGGAAATAATACTTTCAGAAATAACCGTGAATTCGATATTAATAATGCTACGACTATTCCTATAGTCGCCGCTGGAAATCAAATCAATCAATCGCGGGTGAAGGGATTACTGGATTTGAGAGCATCGAGTTCTCCAATCACCAATGCGATCGCTACTTCTATCACTCCTGCACCACTGCCATCGATTCCAGTAGCACCAGCCAATACGGTCACTCCTGTTCCGATTCAATCTAATCCTCGTCCTACACCGACCACAGTATTTGTACCAGCCAAGCCGCCTAGCTCTGGACAAGTATTACCAAGTCCTGTAGTTTCCACTAACCCTAATGCTGCACCAACAACGATCATCATTGAGCGTGACTATAGCGCTCCCGTAACTCCTCCTAGAGTTGCAGCTTTACCACCAGCTACCCTTGATCCCACCACAGGCAAGCCTTTTCAATATCGGGTGGTTGTGCCAGTTACTTCCACTGCGGTAACTCAGCGGGTAAAAACGGTTGTTCCCGATGCATTTCGGTTATCGCGTAGTGGTAGAACTGTAATGCAAGTGGGAGCCTATAGCGAGAGCAACACGGCAAATCAATTAGTGCAGAAACTCGCTCAATCAGGGTTAAAAGCAGAAATCATTCCATTTCGCTAAAAGAAAAAGGGACTTAATTAAGTCCCTTTTTCTGTGTTCATTCAGTGCGATCGCTTAATTTTGCAGCTTATGATTAGAGATGTGCGGTTAAATAATGTACCAAAAAAGTAAATCCGAAAATATGAGGCTCCGTTAATTTAGTGGTACTTTATTTTCTTGCCCGTCCCTTAGCGATCGCTTATCGCTGAGATGATAAAATTCCGCCATGATCGATAACATCTGTAAGTTTTTAGCAGAAAGCTTTTCCGCAGACTTCGCCAGTTGGCTACTTGGCGAAGCCATTACCCTAACAAAACTCGAACCTTCTGAACTCTCAGTCGAGCCAATTCGCGCCGACTCCGTGATATTTCTCGAATCGACCAAAATCATCCTTCATATTGAATTTCAGACCGAGCCAAATAAAAACATCCCCTTCCGTATGGCAGATTATCGACTGCGGCTATATCGCAAATTCCCCGACAAACAAATCCATCAAGTTGTCATCTATCTCACCCCCAGCCAATCACCCTTAGTCTATGAAACCAAATTTAATATTGGCACGCTCCACCATGAGTTCAACGTCATTAGACTATGGGAGCAACCAACAGAAATATTTCAGCAATACCAAGGACTCTTGCCCTTCGCAACCCTATCTAACACTAATGATCCCTCAGAAACCTTAAGACAAGTTGCCAATCAAATTGAAAATATCAAAGATAAGCAGTTACAAAGTAACGTAGCTGCATCGACCGCTATAATATCAGGTATAGCCCTGGATAAAGAAATCATCCAAAGACTTTTGAGGAGCGAAATTATGAAAGAATCAGTGATTTATCAAGAGATTCTGCTAGAAGGCAGAGCTGAGGGTGAAGCTAAGGGTTTAGCTAAAGCATCTAATCAAATTGCCCTAAATATGCTGCGTTCCAACATTGCTATAGACTTAGTCGCTCAGTTTACAGGACTAACCCTAAAACAAGTTCAAAGACTACAAAAGCTTTCCGCGAAACCATCCAAGATGCCGAAGTCATCAAAAACAAAGCGATTAGAAAAACCTTGATTTAAACGGCGCTCAATCCAAAACAAGAAATCTCTAAAAGTGTTTCTTTGCAGCACTTTTGGAGATTTCTTCAGAAACTAAGAGCGCGTGACCAAGCTCATAGAACACTAAAGATAGAGTATCTTGAACTGCCATCAATTAGCGACAGGTATCTCATAGGTCATGAAGTCGTAAGCAGGAATGGTATTCGCAAAAATCATTCTCGCTTCATTAACTAAATCCTCCAATAGGATGGGATTACCAGGGGAATAGCGAGGACTAAAATGGGTCATGATTAATTGCTTCGCATTAGCCAATAGAGCCACCTGTGCCGCCATCGTACTAGTGGAATGCAAACGCTGGAAAGCCATATCGGAATCTTGATGAGCAAAGGTGGACTCATGGATGAGTACATCAGCATTCTGGGCAAGTTCTACAGAACTATCACAAAAAATTGTATCTGTGCAATAGGCAATCTTCCGTCCAATTTGAGGAGCGCCACAAAATTCTTTTCCATTAATTTTGCGTCCATCGGGAAGCGTAACCGTTTTACCCTGTTTCAATTCACCAAAAATTGGTCCTGGAGGGATATTCATGCCGATCGCTTTATCGACATCAAACTTGCCAGCGCGATCGCGTTCTACTAAACGATAACCATGAGCCGTCACTTTATGTTTGAGCGGAGCCGCCATCATATAAAATTCTGAATCCTCACAAACTAGTCCCGCTTTGACTTTATGAACCTTGATCGAATAGGAGAGGCGCGTCTCGCTATAGCGCAGACAAGCATCGAGATAGTCTCCCAAACCTGATGGGCCATAAATATCAATGTGACTAACATTCCCCGCCATGCCACAACTTGCCAGCAATCCCGGCAAACCAAAAATATGATCGCCATGCATATGCGTGACAAAAATTTTCGTGATTTGGCTAATTTTGACATCGCTTCGCAGCAACTGGTGCTGAGTTGCCTCGCCACAATCGAGCAACCAAACTTCGGCACGTTGAGGTAGTCGTACCGCCACACTGGAGACATTGCGCCCGCGTGTAGGCACGCCCGAACTAGTACCGAGAAAGGTGATTTGCATATTTAGTCATCTACAAAAATCTCGATGCGGCGGTTACCTTTACTATTATTGTCACCAGCACTGCTTGCCAAAGGACGACTAGCACCATAGCCAACTACCATCCAATAATAGGTTTGTTCGCCGCGCAGTCTTGCCAAATATTCCCTGACTGCTGAAGCTCGTAGATAGGACAGAGTTAGCGCATCCCCCGCATTGCTTGCATCCATATGTCCATTAATCCGTACCCTTTTGCCCGTTGCCAAAGGCAATTGTGCAGCCACTTCATCTAGTAGTCGAAAACTTTCTGGACGAATGCTAGCTTTATTTGCCTCAAACAAAGCATCTGCCGAAAGGGTAAATTGCTGCTTTTTGTAATTTAAAAAGTTAAATGAAGGTTGCCATATTAAATCTGGACGAACGAATGCGATCGCTAAACCAATACTCAGCCCTGCGATCGCACTCACGCCCAAAACAGCGCTACGAATCAAAAAGGTGACAGCAGAGCGTCCCGTTTGACTCAAGTCACCAGACGGCTTACCCGAAGATTTACCTAATGACTTGTCAGGAGTCGGTAAATTTGCCACGGTTATTTCTTCTTTACTTTAGAGCTAACAGTCGTATCGATCAGTTCTAACTCCGTTGCTCGAAAAGACACAATCTTTTCCCAGTTACCACCACCAAAAATTACAGCAACACGCTCATCGGTTACCCGTTGTACCTGTCCTTGAAATCCGAAATAGGTGTCACCTTCATTGACAACCCTCACCGCAGAACCTGGAAAAATGATTGGCTGCATATTCTCTCAAAACTCCTTACTATGGGTTTAACTAGGTTCATTCTATATCTTTTGCTGCCGCTCTGAGTATTTCGACCAACACTCGAATTTTTTGACATACAGCAATTTCCGAACCAACGAACCATAATAAATTTTTTGAAAGTGTTGCTTTGCAGCACTTTCAAAAAATTTATTGGTTATGATTTGAACGCAAAGCGCTGTAAACCCCAAAGATAAAAGGCGGCGAGTAGCACCGCCTTTTATCTTTGGGGTTTTCTTTAGCATTAGCGCTTCGAGTCATCTTGATTATCATGTGAAGCCCAGCCGAGCAGATTGGATAACCAACCACGTTTTTGTGGTGGTGGCAAAGGTGCTTTTTTGGTAGTTGCAGGATTTGGCTTAGGATCACTTTTACTATTGTTTTTAGTTGTACTAGTGTTCGTCTGGCTAGGAACTGGTTTACTAATATCGTTGATATGCTTTAGTGCCAATGGCTCCTTGGGATTAATCTGAAGCGATCGCTGAAAGCTAACTTTTGCCATTTGTGGCTGATTGATATTTTTATAAACCACACCGAGCATGGCATGACATTTACTATTGTTCCTATCCAGTTGGAGGATCTCGCGCAAATCCTTGAGAGCTGATTTCCAATCGCCCTGACTTATATAGATTTCACAGATTTTCAAGCGATCGCCAATTGCACCAGCATCACGATCCTCAATTCTGGTTTGAATTATAGTTTCATCAGAGTCGGGTTTACGATTACTAGAAGGCTGATAAATTGAGTATTGAGGGGGAGGAGATGCGTAACTAGTTTTTTGGGGTGGAGTAGGATAATTTGCTGAATAAGGTTGAGGACTTTTGGTGGGTGACATGGGCATAAGGACGGGCGGCATGTTGTCAGCACCGTATTGGTAGCCTTCTTTATAGAGAATGTAAACCAGATTTAGTTCACTGATTTGGGCTGTATATTCCAGAATAGTTTTGATCGATTGATACTGCACATTCGCGATCGCGGCAACTGATCGCTCGTACAGCCCATCATTAGGAGTCATCATCAACTCACAAGCGATCTTGGAATGAATTTGCACATTGCGCGATTTTTGCATTAAACGCTTGGCAAGTAGCTTAAATATCCCTTGATAAGCTCTACGCTCTTCCTCTTTCATCAGGACGTTATAGGCTGGGTTAACCAGTTTCGCTAAATATTGCGTGGCGATTTCTTTTTCTTCATCTGAAAAGCCATAAACATCAGGGTGCAATATGCGAGCAATACTCAAATAAACATGGCGAATGTAAAAGGGATTGCTGGTGATTGGCAAGCCCAAGGCAGCGTAGTAGTCATGATTGAACTGACTAATACCTCGATCAATACGGATAAACTGGAGTTTTGGCTCCTTGGGCTGGTTCATGTTGGCTCGCTTTGCCCATATAAGTGATGGTGGCGATCGAATTTATCTAAATAGTTATATCAATTATCAAAAGTATGACTATATTTTCGATAATTAAAAAACAAACCCAGTAAGGGTTTTGATTTTCAAAATGGCAATGCCATTTTAAAAATTGGTATTATACCAACAAAATCAAAAAAATAGAGTTGATGCATTATATATTCTCTATTTTAATCATTTAATAACTGATCTTTCTTTCTAACTCTTCTTTGCTAAAAGCTAGCAGTGACATAGAGATGTGGTGCTTCGCACCACATCTCTATGTTAGGTTTTGATTTTGTCCAAACCTAACGAAAGCTATAAAAAACAAAAGATGAATCGCGCCGCGATTCATCTTTTGTTTCTATTGAAATCTATAACATCTAGCAATTCTGGTTTTTAGGTTTTTAGCGCCTACGGCGCTGAAAACCTAAAGCTGTACAACGCAATTAATAGTGCAAAGGCAATACAGCGAGTGGTAATAGGGAAAAACCAATCCAAAATAACGATCGCCAAGAAAATTGAGGCAAAGGTTCGGGTTCGGCTAGTAAAAAGTTAACCCGTTCTTCTAAGCGATCGCTAGAATTTGTTGCGCCAAAAGCCGCCGCAAAGGTTTGGGTTGGATGCATATTGCTGCTCACCATCGCCAGTAATGACTCCGCTAGTAACAAACCATCTGCATATTGCGCAGCCCAGCGATCAGCGCGAAGCTCTCGCAATAGCAGCAACTCTTCCCATAAAGCTCGGGTATTTGGGAGCCAAGGCATCACTTGGCGGAGCGCCCCCAGCCAGAAAAACCAAAATGTATCGCGGTAATGGGCATGAGCGCGTTCATGCAATAACACGGCTTCAAGATGATCGGCATCAAGGCTATCGAGCAAACCTTGGCTGACATAAAGATGCGATCGCCAAAACCCAATTTGGGCAGCAAATAGCATCGGCATATTTAGCAATCGCACCGATTGGTTAACTGAGTTGACATCCTGAGACTCGACAACAAGGGCTTGTAATTTTTGTAAAGACTGCCAGCCATTCAAGGCAAGTTGCCCACTGCGAAAAATGCTGTAAATCAAAAATATTAAAGCGATCGCGTAGCTAAATCGCCCTACTTGTAAACCGATCATTTGTCCTTCAGATCCCATGCAGAGCACAGCGATCGCAGTCATCATTACTAATAATGGCGGCAAAACAAAACATACGAGCGCCTTCTGCCAACGCATCTGCCAACCTAGAGGGTAAGCAACATTGCCACTATTTTGCCAACCGTATCGTAAGCCCCAAGCAAGGCAAAGCGAGCCAAATATCATCACAAAATGTATGGAGAAAAAGGGCATGGACTTAACCTTCCTATGATAGTTCTCGCGATTGACGTATATTTTGGAGACGGACAGCGATCGCTTCAAGCTTGTCCATACTGGCATGATCGAGATCATTAGCAAAAGCGGCGACAATATCTGCATCACCTATTTCTAAAAAGCGATTGAGTTGGTGATACGCCTCTAATGCTTGTGCTTCTTCGCGAGAAATTTTTGCTTGCCAGTAGAGCGCACGACCCTCTTTTTCGCAATGAATCCAGCCCTTTTGCTCCAGTCGTCGTAATACAGTCATCACTGAGCCATAGGCTAATTCGCGATCGGGATCAGACAAAATGCGATCGTGAATATCCGTCGCACCTAACCTTGTGCTATCCCAAATAATATTCAAGATTTCTGACTCTAACGGGCCTAATGATAGCTGTTTCGGTCGATATTTCGGTAACGGAGTCATACTCAAGCCGCATTATTTGCTATCACTATAGCGCTTTATTGAGATCAAAGCTTTGCTAAGCAAAGCTTTGTTCTCAATAAAGCGCTATAGTCTTGTCTACAATCTTGCCTTACAAGTATGGCAAGATTGTAGTCAAGTCTAAGGCATCCACAGAAATATTTTATGAGTCTGACAACTGGGCAAATAGTCGGCGGGCATTATGAAGTTACATCACGCTTGGGTGGTGGTGGATTTGGAGAGACCTATCTCTCGCGAGACTTACACCTGCCCGATCGCCCCACTAGAGTAATTAAGAGACTAAGTCCACATATTCAAGAAGCCAGTGTTTTGCAGCTATCGCGGCGACTTTTTGAAACAGAAGCTCAAGTTCTCTATCGACTCGGAACCCATCCTCAAATTCCGCAACTATTTGCTCACTTTGAAGAATTATCAGAATTTTATCTAGTTCAAGAATATATTGATGGCAAAGACCTCAGCCACGAACTACTTCGAGGAAAAATTTGGGAGCAATTTGCAGTTGCAGATCTATTACAAAATCTCTTAGTTGTCCTCAGCTTTGTCCATCAAAACAATGTGATTCACCGCGACATTAAGCCCGAAAATATTATTCGTCGTCTTGATGGGCAGCTTTTCTTGATTGATTTTGGGGTTGTTAAGCAAATCGTCACGCCCACAGCTCTATTGGCTGGACAAACAGACGATGGCTACACGGTGGGAATTGGAACACCAGGATATATGCCCAGCGAACAGGCTCATGGCGAGCCAAAATTTGCTAGTGACATCTATGCGATCGGCATGATTGGCATTCAAGCTCTGACAGGTATTTCCCCTAGTCAATTAGCCAAAGATGATAACTTAGAAATTCTATGGCGAGCATCTGCACCAAAGGTCTATCCAGAGTTTGCAGATATTCTTTCGCAGATGGTGCGGTTTGATTTTCGACAGCGCTATCCTAGTGCTGAAGCAGCCTATGAGGCGATTCGAGAATTTGTCGATCGCTATCCAACCTCCCATGTTAATCAGAACTTATCAACCATACTGATTGGTGATGAGTCAAAGCAAAGAATCCCCAAAAACCCCAGTCAGCCCAATACGCCTCCCATACTCGATCGCCATTCTACCCAGAAGCAAGAATCAAATCAATCCTCTGAACAAAAACAGGAATTATCTCAATCAAAAATTTGGTCGTATCTTCAGCCTTGGCATTGGGCTTTAGGAATCATCACTCTAGGCGCGATCGCAATCACGACAATCATTCTCATGGTTGGACATTCCCCTAAGCCAATAAATCTAACTAATCTTGACGAATCCCCAGACAAAGCTGGATTGCCAGAATCTTCCCCTAAGCCAATAAATCCATCAAATTTAGTTCCATCAGTAATAAAGGAATTTTCAATCAATGAGTCGAAGGATGTAATTTATGGAGTTACGATTAGTCCCGATAGTAAAATCTTGGCAGGGGCAAGCTCAGAGCGCATTATTGAGCTATGGGACTTACCAACAAACAAAAAACTACAGACACTCAAAGGTCATACGGGGAGAGTCTATGATGTAAATTTTAGTGCCGATGGCAAGCGTTTAGTCAGTGCCAGCGATGATCGCAAAGTAATCATTTGGGAAGTTTCTACTGGTAAAATCTTAAATACCTTAGAGGGGCATCAAGATCGCATATATACTGCCATATTCAGTCCTGATAGTAAGTTGATCGCTAGCTCTGGAGCCGATCGCACAATTCGGATATGGAATGCCGAAACTGGCAAACTAATCAGCACGTTAGCTGAAAAATCTTGGGTCTACGATGTCTCATTTACACCTGACAGCAAAGTTTTAGCAAGTGGTAGTGAAGATGGTGCAATTCGATTATGGAATGTGGAGACAGGAAAAGTTCTCAAAACCTTAGTAGAAAATGGTAGTCCCGTGCGATCGCTAGTTTATAGCAGTGATGGCAAGGCGATCGCTAGTGCGATGGAAGATAATACTGTGCGTCTATGGGATGCCAAGATGGGGCAGTTAAAGGATGTTCTCACTGGACATACTGGTGAGGTACATACGATCGCTTTTAATCGTGACGGCAGTTTATTGGCTAGCGGCAGTGCTGATAAGACAATTCGGATTTGGTTTTTAAAGAGCAAGCGATCGCCTCAAGTTTTATCAGAGCATGAGCGTGGAGTGTCATCGGTTGTATTTAGTGCTGATCAAAAGCTGCTGATTAGTGGCAGTCTCGACGGCAAGGTGAAAGTCTGGAAATTAGCGAACTAAAAAGCATGGGGCATCACATCGTGTCATGCTTTTTTGGGTTTTGAACTGTTAAAATGCAGATAGCAGTTACGACAGCAACTATGTAAGACTCATGACATTAACCTATGAAAAGACTCTAGCAGATCGGGTCAGAGCAGATTTTGAGATTTTGAATCAAGAGGTCAATGGCAAGCCACTCATTTACTTTGATAATGCCGCCAGTTCCCAGAAGCCAAAATCGGTACTTGCAGCCTGGAAATATTATTACGAGCATGACAACGCCAATGTGCATCGTGGCGCTCATACTCTCAGTGCTAGAGCTACTGACGCTTATGAGGGTGCGCGGGACAAAATCGCTAAATTTGTCAATGCAATGTCATCACAGGAAATAATTTATACCCGCAATGCCAGTGAAGCGATTAATCTCGTTGCCTATACTTGGGGATGGGCAAACCTCAAAGCAGGTGACGAAGTAATTCTCTCAGTGATGGAGCATCACAGTAACATTGTGCCTTGGCAGTTGATTGCTCAGCGTACAGGCGCAGTTCTCAAGTTTCTAGAACCAACAATCCTAGGAGAATTGAGCTTAGAGCAGTTTAAATCTTTGCTCAACCCTAAAACCAAACTTGTGTCAATTGTCCATGTTTCCAATACCCTCGGCTGTGTGAATCCAGTAGAGGAGATGATTCCCTTAGCTCATGCTCAAGGTGCGAAGGTATTGCTAGATGCTTGTCAGAGTGTGCCACATATGCCCATTGATGTGCAGGCTCTTGATTGCGATTGGTTAGTTGCTTCTGGGCATAAGATGTGTGCGCCGACGGGAATTGGATTTCTCTATGGCAAGCGTGACCTATTACTAGAAATGCCTCCGTTTATGGGCGGTGGCGAAATGATTGCTGATGTCTTTCTCGATCATTCCACTTATGCTGGTTTACCCCACAAATTTGAAGCTGGAACTCCTGCGATTGGCGAGGCGATCGCTCTCGGTGCAGCGGTGGATTACTTGACCGCGATCGGCATGGATAAAATCCATGATTATGAACAGGAATTAATTGAATATTTGATGGATTATCTCGACGAGATTCCTGATATCAAAGTTTATGGGCCAAGACATCATCGCGCAGGTTTGGCATCCTTCACGATCGCACATGGGATTCATGCAAATGACCTATCAGCAATGCTCGACCAAGATGGTATCGCTATTCGTTCAGGACACCATTGCACTCAGCCATTACATCGCTTTTTAGGAATTAGCGGTACGGCAAGAGCAAGTGTCTATTTCTATAATACAAAAGCCGAAATTGATACCTTTGTCGCTTCCTTAAAAGATACGATCGCCTTTTTTAAGAATGTGATGGCATAGACCTATGGCAAGAATTATTCTATTAGGCGCATCGGGCTCAGGACGTACTACGCAAGCTTTACATTTACAATCTTTGCTCAATATTCCTGTAATCTCAACTAGCGAAATTTTGCGCTTGGAGATGGCAACAGCGACTGATTTAGGTATGGAAGTAAAAAGCTTCATTGATGCTGGTGAATTTGTCCCCGATATGCTCATAATTGATCTGATGCGATTAAGGCTTCAGATGGAAGATGCTCAGCGAGGATGGATTTTAGAAGGTTATCCCCGCACTTCTTTTCAAGCCGAGGAGTTAGATTTTTTATTGGAAGAGTTGGGCTGCCCTCTTGACCACGCAATTTATTTACAAGCCTCTGAAGAGACATTGATGCAGCGATCGCGATCGCGTGGCGGCTCTGATGACTCGATTGAGATAATTCAAAAACGAATTGAGCAATTTTTAGATCTGACTATTCCTTTATTAGAATATTACGGCTACAAACAGAAATTATTAACTATCGATAGTGAGTGCGATGTAGATACAGTCAGCGTTCGCATCGAGCATGGCATTAACCATTTACTAAAATAAGTAAATGGACATAGTTAATGACAAACTCAGATATATAGGTTAGCGCCCTGATAGGACATAAACCTATATATCTGGGCAATTTATTTTGAGTACTTAACATCACAGAATTCATGAGCCTTAGTTCAAACTCAGAAAGAGCCTATTGGCTAGCATGGTCACAAATACGCGGTATTGGGCCAGTATTGATTAAACGACTATATCAAGCATTTGGCTCTATGTCTGAGGCATGGAATTCTTTGCCAATTGATTTGCAGACCATCGAAGGTATTGGTGGTCAGACCCTCGAATCAATTCGTCAATCTCAGCGCGAAGTAGAACCCGTGGCTCTATTGGCAGTACATGAGCATAACAATCTTAACTTCTGGACTCCAAGCGATCGCGAATATCCACAGTTACTTTGGGAGATTCCTGATCCACCACCAATTTTGTATTATCAAGGACACTTGAATCATTGGAATGAGCGAAACACCGTTGCGATCGTGGGGACGCGCAATGCTACTCCCTATGGAAGACGTTGGACAAAGAAATTAGTCTCAGCGTTAGCGAGTCGTGGATTTACGATTATTTCTGGCATGGCGGAAGGTATCGACGGTGAAGCACACAAAGCTTGCTTAGAAGTTAGTGGACAGACGGTTGCCGTGGTGGGGACAGGTGTCGATCGCATTTATCCATACAAACACAAGTCACTGTACGAGCAGATTGTGTCTTCAGGTTTAGTGGTAAGTGAATATCCCCAAGGGACTCCTCCTGACAAAACCCATTTTCCTGCCCGTAATCGTATTATTGCAGGGCTTAGCCGTGTGACATTAGTAATGGAAGCACCAGAGCGATCGGGAGCCTTAATTACCGCTTATCAAGCGAATGAATATGGACGCGATGTCTATGCCTTACCAAATTCGCTCGAAGTGAGTGAGGCAAAGGGTTGCTTGAAACTATTGGGCAAAGGTGCGCAGGCGATTTTAGGTGTAGACGAGCTATTGGAATCTTTGGGAATGTTGCCGAATTTAGATAAACCTGCACCTGCGATCGCTATTTCTGAATTGCCACTCTTGCAGCAAAATATTCTCCAAGCGATCGGGTTTGGCGATCCTGTCAGCCTAGATTGGATCGTTGAACAAACTAAAGCACCTTCAGGTGAGGTTTTAGGATCTTTAACGTATTTGGAACTTGTGGGTGCGATCGCACCATATCCAGGAATGCGATATCAACGTTTGGTGTAAAACCCAAATAAATTGTTGAAAGTGCCGCAAAGCTGCACTTTCAACAATTTATTTGGGTTTGCTGCATATTGCCAAATTCTTTAACTGGTAATCAAAAAATTGTTGCTGGAATGCTAACTCATTCGCAGCTTGGATAAATTGATTTGCTGAGGTAAATCCATCATATGTTGATGAGCTTATACGGATAATCGAATCGCCATCATCTGACGGAACAGCGATCTCATTCACTGCATAACCATATTGTTGAAGCTCCTCAAATCCAATCTGTAAAACATCTTGATCATCAATTCCTAATTTTGCGATTAGTTGCGATCGTTTGATTTCCTTACCAGTTCGACTCAGATATTTGGCAATTCCCACTAAAGTTTGCCATGCGATCGCTCCATTTATCTGTTCAGGTCGAGGATAAACTAACGCGAGGGCTTGATGGGCGCGATCAATAATGGTGTTGACATCTTGCCAGCTTTGAGGACAGCGATCGCAGATAGTTGCTGATGCATGGGAATCAAGATCGCTCGGATTACGCCCGCGCCAATCAATGATCTTGAGATTTAGATCAGAATTTTTGATTGATGTTGCGAGGGATGGCAACTCAGCGCTCAGAGGCGCACTCTGAGCATGGAAATCAAGCAATCGCACATCATAACGGCGGCGAAAAGCATTATCGACTAGTTCAATCACCACATCGCAACTTGTATCAGGTAACTCATAGCTATAATGCCCCCACCAATCGCCATAAATCTGATTGCCATTGCGATCGTTTAGAGTAAATTCTGTCTTAATATATTCAACTTTCTGTCCTTTTTGAGTGCGAATATTCGCATTGGATATCTCTGAAAATTGGCAATCGCGCACCAATAATTTGGGATATGGATTACCCATACCAAAAGGCTCTAGCTGCTTAAATTCATTAAATAATTCTTTGCTAAGATCGGCGATATTTACTTCTAAATCAATATCGATCGCTTTACTTTGCAATTGACCATATTGACTCCAAAATTTCTGATCGATAGACTCAGTGAGTAACTGCAAATTCTCAAGCTCAAAACTCAAACCTCCTGCAAGCGGGTGTCCGCCGAAGCTGAGCAATAGATGTTCTTGTCCTTTGAGGAGATCGTAAAGATTAATTCCCTCTAGCGATCGCGCACTGCCTTTAGCAATTCCATCTTCAACGGTACAGAGAATCGTCGGACGTGCATATTCGGCAACCACTTGTCCTGCCACTAAGCCCAAAACGCCTACTGACCATTGCGGATCGGCTAGCACAATCAGCCCTGTCGTAGAAAGATCGAGTTGTTCAATTTTAGCTTGAACCTGCTTGAAAACCTTTTTTTGTAAAGCTTTTCGTTGTGTATTAGCCATTTCCGTCTGTTCAATTAGTACTTTGCAAACCTTCTCGTCGCGAGTAGTTAGCAATTCTACACATTTTCGGACATCACCCCAAATTCTACTCACGGCATTAATACGCGGAGCAATCCCAAAGCTAATATCTATCGGGCGATCGCCGACTCTTTTACATTGCTCCAAGAGCATTCTGACTCCGAGGCGTTGCTTTTGCCGCAATACCTCTATTCCCTTTTGAGCGAGATATCGACAATCTCCCGTAAGTTTCACTAGGTCAGCAACCAAGCCGATCGCAACCAAATCCAACAAGTCCTCTAAAGGCTTCTGGGGGACTTCTGGTAAGGTTTCATACAATGCTTCCATTAATTTGTAGGCAACTGCTACTCCTGACAAATTAAATAATGGATGTTGATTTGGTAAGTAACGCGGATTAATAATTGCAACTACTGGTGGACGCTGATCTGGCAAAGTATGATGATCGGTGACAATCACATCAATTCCTAAATCCTGAGCATAGGTTAACGCATCAAAACAAGTGCTACCCGTATCACAAGTAATGATTAAGCTTAGTGATTTTCCTGCTGACTGACATTGCGATCGCAACTCATCTAGGCCCCTAACCGAGATTCCATGAGACTCCTTGAGGCGATCGGGTATATAAAAAACTAAGCGATCGCCTTGAGCAAAAAATTGTCCTAACCCTTCCCATAAAACCGATGTTGCCGTAATCCCATCCGCATCAAAATCTCCCCAAATTGCGATTATTTCTCCCTGTTCATAGGCTTTCTGAATTCTGGCGATCGCCTGCTGCATTTCTGCGCCAAAGGCAAAGGCGCTAGTGGGCTGATAAGCGGCTATATCTAAAAATGATTCCACTCGCTCAGGCTCAATGATTCCTCTCTGGCAAAGTAACTGCGCCGCAAATCTACCAACTTTTTCGCTTAACCAAGTCGGTATTTCAACTGTTTCTAAAATGTGCCAATTAGTTAAGGACATGTTGCGATCGATAACTTCTTTTCCCAAAATAGCGCATGACCCATCTCTGGGTTTAGTTCATAGCCACTAAAACCGAAAGATTTATATGCAGCTTTAGCCACATGATTGCCATCTAAGACTTCTAGCGTTATTTTACAGCATCCTAAATCAAAGGCGATCGCCTCTACCGTCTGGAGTATTAGTTTCGACAAACCTTGACCTCGGTAATGGGAAGAAACAATCAGATCATGGATATTAAGTAGAGGCTTACAAGCGAATGTAGAGAAACCTTCCAAACAGATGGCTAGCCCCGCAGGAATACAATCAACGAATGCGATAATGACATGCGCAGAACTCCGCTTGGATAATTCGGCAACTAGATTGTTTTTAACAAATTCTGACAGATCTTGACTACCTCCCATTAAATCAAGAGCATATTCACTCATCAATTGGATTAACGGTTCTGCATGATCCTGCTTACTAAGATCTGCCTTAATTATTTCAATTGTCATTATCTTTGTAATATGAACAGGCTAGAGTCTCCATTCTCAATCTATCATAACTTTTTGATTTCAATAAATCAACTTTTCGATCCTTAATCGCGTTCAGTATTAGCAGTTTGAATTTGAAAACGAACTTCTTGTAGGAATTTGCCTAAGAACGCAAGGGTACACCAAAAAAGGTATAGATACTGATGAAGTCTAGTATCAGCCTATCAAGATTCGCCAACCCTATAATACCGATTTATCAAGCAAAGAGTGGGAAATAATTGCGCCAATGCTGCTAAAACCATCAAAATTGGGGAGACTACCAAAAACAGATTTTCAGGAAGTGATGAATGGGATTTTCTACATAACCAAGAATGGTTGTACATCGGAAAATATGACCCATGATTTCCCACCTTATTAGACAGTCTACTTCTACTTTCAAAGATGGACAAAAACAGGAGTGATCGCTGAAATTAATCGCCAGATAAGTGCACAAGTACGCTTGGCGGATGGTCGAGAAGCAACACCGAGTCTAGCAAGTCTCGATAGTCAAAGTGTTAAAACAATGGATAGTGCAGGTAGTCGTGGTATTGATGGCGGTAAAAAAATTAATGGTCGCAAGCGCTTCATCATGGCTGATACATTGGGGTTAGCCGTCGGAGTTATGGTATGCCCAGCAAACGTTGGCGAGAGGGCAGGGGCAATCAGACTATTAGAAAGCTTGAAGTATCCACTTAGACGATTACAAAAGATACTAGTTGACAAGGGGTTTTCTGGTGTAGACATCACTCAGTGGGTAAAAGACAACTTGAATTGCATTTGGGAAGTAAGCAAACGGGCGGAAGCGCAGAAAGGTTTTGTTGTTGAGTCAAAGCGTTGGGTAGTGGAGAGAACCTTCGCTTGGATAGGCAAATATCGCAGACTCAGCAAGGATCATGAATTCTACGAGAATACCTCGGAGTCCTTTATTTACCTAGCTTTGATCCGCAAAATGCTTAGAAATCTTACTGCAGTCAATTCTTAAATGCTTTCTAATATAAATCGCAATAATTTTTGAGCGCTATAATACCTAATGAGCACCCCCAGAAGCATCTGAGACTCTAACCTTCTTAAAAAATAAAACCGCCACTCCACTCAATAGCAAAGCAAAGCCAATAAAGTAGAAACAATCATTAAAAGCCATCACATAGGACTCACGACTCACTGTACTTGCGATCGCTTGGAAAGCCTGAGACTGAGCTGTATTAAAATCTGCACCCTTACTCACAAATAACTGCGTCAAAGTATCCAATCGTTGCTGCGTTTCGGGATTATACAAAGAGATCACATCACCTAAACGATTGGAGTGGAACTTTTCGCGCTGGGTTAACAAAGTTGCCAAAGCCGCAATCCCAAAGGAACCACCCAAATTACGCATCATGTTAAATAAACCACTAGCCGAACCCGCTTGAGACTTTGGCAACCCAGCCGTAGCGACAGCCGATAGAGGAACCATAATTAGCGGTTGCCCCATCGCTCTAACTAACTGCGACCAGCGTAACTGCTCGATGCCACTGAGATTGGTGAGGTCGGAATTCATAAAACAGCTAATCGAGAACACAATCACGCCTACACCGATTACCAAACGACTATCCACTAGCTGAATTAATTTTGGTACAAAAGGAATCAAAAACAATTGCGGAATCCCAGCCCACATCAATACTTCGCCAATTTGCAGAGCATTGTATTTCTGGATTTGAACGAGATATAGAGGCAAAAGATAAATGGAGCCATATAATCCTATTCCCAATGAGATGTTGACGATACTTGCCAAACCAAAATTGCGATCGCGTAGTAATCGTAAATTAATAAATGGCTGTTTGCGCGTTAATTCGATCCAGAAAAATAGTGATAGAAATATAGCTGCGATCGCGCCGAGGGTGACAATCAATGACGAGCTAAACCAATCTTTGCGCGAGCCTTCTTCCAGGACTACCTGTAAGGATGCTAAGCCGATCGCCATCGAAATAATTCCCCACCAGTCACCTTGCTTTAGCAATTCTGGCTTTGGTGGTTGCTGCTTGATCCCGTACCAAACTCCTGCAAGTAGTAACAACCCTGGAATGACATTTAAATAGAAGATATAGTGCCAGCTATAATTATCCGTCAGCCATCCGCCCAAGGTGGGGCCAATTGAAGGCGCAAAGGTGGCGGTAATGCCAAATAATGCCATACCTATAGGCTGTTTGGATGGTGGGAGAGTAACTAGCATATTTGTAAAAGCCATCGGGATTAAAATCCCTCCTGTAGCTCCTTGCAAAGCTCGAAAGACAATCATCGATGACAAGTCCCAAGCGGATGCACAACAGATCGAAAAGAATATAAATAAGGCGGCATTAACTAAGATGTAGCGGCGAATTGAAAATACCTGCGATAACCATCCTGTCAAAGGAATCACGACAATCTCAGCGACAAGATAAGCGGTGGAAATCCAAGATCCTTCTTCTAAGGTTGCTCCTAATGCGGCTTGAATATCTTGGAGTGAGGAGTTGGTGATTTGAATATCTAGTACTGCCATAAATGCGCCCAGCATACTTGCCGCAACTCCTATCCAGATTCTTAAAGGTACATAATCTGGGGGAAGTGTAGAATTTGGGCGCTGGTTTCTAAGGGCACTGATATTCGGCAAGGTTTTGACTCTATAGTCTTACTGTTAACCTAACCATGACCGACTAACACTTGATTTGCTGCATGAATTGATTGATTACGATATAAGTTGTAATCTTTGCGATCGCCATACATGACATGTAATACCAATTCACAAAAGTGTGACAGCACTTCTGTATTTCTAAAATTTGACATCTTCATAGAGATCGACAAATTTCCCTTCAAAGTTGATACTTGACAACTGAAAATTTTCTTGAGCATTAGAATATGAATCTAAAAACCAGCGTCCATTTTCTTTCCGAAAACAATCGATGCGTTGACGTTTTGTGTTAACTAGAACATATTCTTCGAGACTCTCTATTTGTTGATAATCAGTAAACTTATCACCGCGATCAAATCCTTCGGTAGACTTTGATAGAACTTCGATAATCAGTTTAGGAAATCTTTTTTGATTTTGCGATTGGGTATCTCTAGGATCGCAAGTTACCATGACATCTGGATAATAAAAACGATTTAATGAGTCGATTCTCGCTTTCATGTCAGAGATATAAACACGGCAATTAGAGCCGCGCAAATGGCTGCGGATCATCGTAAAAGCATTGCTTGCGATCGTGACATGAGGATCGTTTGCGCCAGCCATTGCATAAACATATCCATCGATATATTCATGTTTAATTTCGCTTTTTTCCTCCATTTCGAGATATTCGTCTGGAGTTATGTAATCAAACCTTGGTGTGGCAATCATAATTTATCTCATGAGATGGGAGGGAGTATCGAAGTTAATGCGATCGCAAAATCAGGAAATGCTAAAAGAGAGGCTTGGTTTGGCTCAGTAAGAATAAGATGCTCGGTGTAACCTGTCGGCGTTGGTTTACGAAAGATATGCAGTTGACGTTTTTGGGGAGCCAGAACCCAGTAGTCAGCGATACCAGCCTTGGCATAGAGTTTATCTTTGATTTCACAATCCTGTTTTAGAGTGGAGTCGGCAACTTCTACGACAAGATAAATTTGCTCAGGACGAGGATGTTGTTCAACATAATCTAAAACTGTCCCTTGGGCGATCGCTAAATCTGGTTCTGGCTCTGAGAAATCATCTAAATGAACGGGGTCTTGGGTGCGAACTAATGCTGAAGTGCCGAGGCGATCGCGCAAAATATTTGCTAGCAGATGTAATGAGGTGACATGGGGAG
>JANNDZ010000234.1:0-1697 GCA_031378395.1 Pseudanabaena sp. OTE_75_metabat_487_sub | reverse complement strand
CCCCCAATTTTGAGCAACAGCTATTTGCCGAAATCAGTAAATATCCGCAGCGATCGCCAAAATCTTCTAAAGCAGATATACGCCGTTGGCTACCTTGGGCTTTATTGCTCCCCGTCGCGATCGCTACAGGGATTACTTTTAATTGGGCAACGAACCGCTCCCAGTATCAAATGGCAAGTATTAGCGAATCCGAAAAAGCTGAGATCGAGCAGTCGCTGATCAGTAGTTGGAATATGACCGATGACATGACCTATCAAGCGGTTAATACTGCAACTACCTCCACAGATACTCAGCTTTTGAGTGAATTATCACCTCTTGAATATGAGTAAATAGCCGAGGATTATTATGTTTAAATCAAAAATTTTTCAATATTGTGCGATCGCTTCCGCCGTAGTTGCCGTCAGTGGAGCTATTTGGGCTAGTAATACCAACTTACAGTCGCAATCTGCGCAATCTCAAATTCAACAAGCTCAAGTTAAATCTCCAGCCAGCCCTGAAAATAAGTCAGACTCAGAACCCGAAATATTAGCCCAAAGGCAAGATCGTCCAGATCGCCCTGAAAGTGGTGATATGCCATCGGGTAGGATGCTTAAACAATTAAATTTATCAACTGAGCAGTTACAAAAGATTAAGGCAATTCGCGATCGCGATCTTGCTCGTATTCAAGAGCTTACCCAGCAATCTCGTCAAGCAAATACAGAATTACGAGATTTACTCGCTGGGTCTGAAAGCAGTGATGTAATTAGGGCAAAACATAATCAAGCGCTAAATCTTCAGCAAGAATTACGCAAGCAACATTTTGAGAGAATGTTAGCCATGCGCGAAATCCTGACCCCACAACAGCGATCGCAACTCAAAGAAATCATGCAAAAAAATCGCCCAAATCATCCAAGAGAGAGCATGAAAGACCGTATTGAAAATCGCCTCAAAAAACGTCTAGACAATCTAGGCGATCGTCAAAATCTATAAATCAAAAAAAACACCGCAAAGCGGTGTTTTTTTTGATCAGTGTAAATACCTAACGCGAAGAAATTGTTAAATCCCCAAACCAAACCTAGAACTGCTCATAATATTAAATGTAACCATTACAAATACTTCTGTTGAGTTTTATCAAGATTCACGAAGAAAGCCTGAACCTCATAAACTTGCATGACTGACTCTTTATCTTCTTATAAATCAGCACAAACGGCTGAAAATCCTACCAATAGTAGTTCTCATAGCACAAACCGATTTATAGAGCCAGTTGTTCTAATCCGTCGCATTGCCTTTGGAATTGCGATCGCAACTTGGATGGTGATGGCGATCGGTAGTGCAACTCGCGTGATGAATGCAGGCTTAGCTTGCCCCGATTGGCCCCTGTGCTATGGATCGGTATTGCCCGCAGAGCAAATGAACCTGCAAGTATTTTTAGAATGGTTTCATCGTCTAGTTGCCTCTACAGTTGGATTTGCCACGATTGTTTTGTTTAGTGCAAGCTGGTATTTCCGCAAATCTTTGCCGAAATGGCTACCTTGGGCGACATCAGGATCTCTATCTCTGGTAGTTTTTCAGGGGATTTTAGGTGGACTGACGGTAACACAATTATTACGGTTTGATATCGTCACAGCCCACTTGGGGACTGGGTTATTATTTTTCTCTAGTTTGCTAGCGATCGCCACAGCTTTAACAAGCCAAGGTAGTTTTGATGACTTGCTTTG
>JANNDZ010000252.1:0-2349 GCA_031378395.1 Pseudanabaena sp. OTE_75_metabat_487_sub | reverse complement strand
CTTTTTTTGGATTTGTTCTGAGAAGAATTTAGATTGTCTCCTCTATTCCTTGCGGAATAAACGTTGTAGGCTCTAAAAACTTAAAAGGTTTTTCTTGGCTAGTAGTGGAAATTAAGCATAAATTGGAACGTTGGGATTATTGGTTGACGATATAGGGGGACGAAATTGCTTTTAGCTGCCCCGATCGCACTAAAGCTTGGTAGATGAAGGCAGCGACTTCGGCTCTGGTGGCAGGTTGGTTGGGATTTAATAGTTTTAAATTGGGATAGTTGACAACCATACGGTTCTCAGTTGTAGCACCAACACTGTTACGTGCATATGCGGGAATAGTATTTGCGTCTGAGTAAGCTTGTAAAGTTGTGTCGATAGGTTTGGTTGGGGCATATCCTAGTCCATTGGATAGGGAAACAAGAATTTGCACGCGGGATATATTTTCATTGGGGCGGAATGTTGTGGCGGAATAACCAGACATAAAACCTGTTGTATAGGCTTTTTGAATAGCGGTAGCAGCCCAGTAGTTTGAAGCAACATCAGTAAAATTAGCGCTACTGCGAATAGTTGACTTGTTCATGGCTTGGCTGAGCAGTGCGGCAAATTGCGCTCTGGTGACAGGATCGTTGGGTCGAAAACTACCATCGGGAAATCCCTTGATAATATTTCGAGAGGCTAATTCTTGGATAAAGGTTTGCGCCCAATAGTTGTTAGGTACATCTTTAAAAGCGACTTGTGTGGTTGGAGCCGTTGGGGTTGTGGGTGAGGTAATTGGTGAAGTTGGCTGGACAAGATTGACTGAGCCTTGAACTCGCTTGGGATCGACTTGGTTACCGATCGCAACGACTGTGACTCCAGAAGCATTGTTGATATCAGTTTGCTTATTATTCTGGAAAATGTTTTGACCAGCGCTAGAAACTGTACCAAGATCGACGGTGGGTTGTCCCTTGCGATCTTTCAGAATTACTAAACCATTTTCTTGATTGTTGGCAATGAGGTTATTGCGAAATGAGGGCATAGATAGGTTCGAGACAACGATGCCTCCCCGGTTATTAACAATGCGGTTAGAGATAACAGCAACTTTTGAGTTTTGCCCGATCGCTAAGCCAAAACCTGTGTTGTCAAAAGTGTTTGACTGGATATTCCCAGTACTTGTACCGAGAGCTGAGAGACCATTTGCGCCATTTTTTGTAAAAATGTTGTTGCTGACATTGGCGGAAGTTGCACCTGTTAAGAAGACTCCGTCATGGGTTGAATTGGCAAAGGTATTGCTAGTGATGGTGACATTTTGGGCTGATTCAACCCAAAGAGCGTAGCCTCTAGGACTTTTATTAGTAAGGGTGATACCTTCAATTCGAGAGCCACTACTAACTAGCATGGCAATATTTTGACGAGCAAAGGTGGGACTGACGAAAACCCCACCGCCAGAAATAATAATTTCTTGACCTTGGTTAGCAGAATTGCCGCGCAAAGTTACCCCAGAGGGAATTGTGATGGGGAATTTTTCTCCCGTTTCGACCGAGTAAGTCCCAGATGCTAATTGAATAATTGCGCCACTTTGAAGGTTTTTATTGAGTGCGGCAGTTAGCGATCTCAAGGGCTGATCAGCCGAGACACCTGAATTAGCGTCTGAACCGTTAGCAGAAACGAAAATAACGGTGTTTGCTTGAGCGATTTGTATTGTAGTTAGGGAGCTTGAGCCAGATGGGTTAGCATTTTGCGCGATCGCTAACTCAGTTAATGTGACAATTTGAGATAATCCAAAAGTAAAAAGAAATGCAAGTCTCAGAGATGTCCGTGAAAATGACATAAATTTATCCTCTACAATTTATTTAAGTCTCAAATTTTTAAGTCTTGGATATGCCGAGCTTGACGCTAAGCACCTCAAATAGTTTCTTGAGATGTTTAGTGTAGTAGCTGCCAAAACTCCAACTAAATATACAGCCAAGTTTTAATTTTGGTTTTGCACCGATCGAGGTATTTGTGAGTTCACTTCCTGTTCCATCCCATATTCACTACGAGCTTTTGCTACAGTTACTGGAGCGTCAGACTTTGCCAGCGCTGCACAATGAGATGAAGCAACCGCACATGGCAACAAAGATGAATGTTTCAAGAGAGCATCTTCAGGCTGCCATTATTAATCTCCGCAAGGCTTTTGCATTGCAAAAGCAGGTTGAAGATCTGTGCGAGTATCACGGTATTCAGATTTCTTATCGTTGGTCGCTGAGTGAATCGGAGCAAGAGATGGGAAAATCATTAAAAGAGATTTCTAACCCGATTAAAGATTCATCGGATTTTAAGAACCGATTTTTAGGGCGTGGCTTTGCCACGCCATAAAAATCGGTTCTTTATTCTCGG
>JANNDZ010000198.1:0-2171 GCA_031378395.1 Pseudanabaena sp. OTE_75_metabat_487_sub | reverse complement strand
AAAAGAAAAGGTGAGCAATGCTCACCTTTTCTTTTAGTTTTTAGCAGGAGGCAATGACAACTTGACATGTAGCTCTTTCAACTGCGAGTCATCCACACTGGATGGCGCGTCGGTTAACAAGTCGCGTGCTTGCTGTGTTTTCGGGAAAGCAATCACATCGCGGATTGAGTCTGCGCCAGCAATCAACATCACTAGGCGATCAAGTCCAAAGGCTAAACCGCCGTGGGGAGGAGTGCCATATTCAAAAGCTTCCATTAGAAATCCAAACTTTTCTTTTGCCTGCTCATCGGTTAGCCCGATCGCAGCAAACACCTTCTCTTGAACTTCGCGCTTATGAATCCGAATACTCCCACCGCCGATCTCTGTACCATTGAGTACGAGGTCATAGGCTAATGCGATCGTATTGACATCAATGAGTTGACCATCAGCAATATCTTCAGGACGAGGTGAAGTGAAAGGATGGTGCAATGCTTCCAATCTTTTCTCATCAGCATTCCACTCAAACATTGGGAAGTCAGTGATCCAGACAAAGTTTAACTTGTCGCGATCAATTAGTCCCAACTCATGACCAAGAGCTAAACGCAAGCGATAGAGAGATTCATTAACGATCGCCTTTTCCCCAGCACCAAACAATAGGATTGTGCCTGCGGTTGCGCCTGTGCGTTCTAGCAATTCCTTCTTAACTTCATCGGTGAGGCTATCTTTGAGAGCGCCAATGGTGTCGATCGCACCATCTTCGCGGACGCGGATAAAGGCTAGCCCTTTTGCCCCGTATTGAGCGACCAGATTGGCAAGGTCACCGCCTGGTTTGATGCGTGTATTAGAAATCGCCGCATCACCACCAATTACAGGCAGGACTTTAATCATGCCGCCATTTGCAACTGTGTTGGCAAATACTTTAAATCCTGAATTAGCAAATAAATCAGTGACATTCACTAATTCCATGCTAAAGCGAGTATCAGGGCGATCGCAGCCATAGCGATCCATTGACTCGGCATAGGTAAGACGAGGGAAATTGCCAAGTTCCACACCTTTAACGGTTTTGAAAATATAGCGAATCAGGTTCTCATTTAGCTCAATAATTTCTTCCTGTGACATGAAGCTCATTTCCATGTCCAGTTGTGTAAATTCAGGCTGGCGATCGGCGCGAAGGTCTTCATCGCGGAAACATCGGGCAATTTGATAATAGCGATCGCAACCACCCACCATCAACAATTGCTTAAATAACTGGGGTGACTGCGGCAGTGCGTACCATTGACCAGCATTCACACGACTCGGTACGAGGTAATCTCTTGCACCTTCAGGTGTAGAACGACAAAGAATCGGTGTTTCTACTTCCATAAAGTTATATTCATCTTCAAGGAAGCGACGAATGGACTTGACCACTTCAAAGCGCAATTTGAGATTATTGGCCAGGCGAACGCCACGCATATCGAGGTAGCGATATTTAAGACGCAATTCTTCTTTAATCGTGTCTGCTTCAGAAATCAGGAACGGTAACGGTTTGCTGACAGCGTTGAGTAATTCAATCGATTCAGCATAAATTTCGACCTCACCTGTGGCAAGCTTCGGATTGAGTGACTCGTCTGGGCGCTTAGAAACTTTGCCGATAATTCTGACCACATATTCATTTCGCATTTCCCCTGCGAGTTCATAGGAGACGGGAGTACGCTGAGGATCGCTGACGATTTGCAAGATTCCTGTGCGATCGCGCAAATCTAAAAAGATCACACCACCATGATCCCGTCTGCGATCGATCCAACCGCACAAGCTTACTGTTTGTCCGATCTGTTCGGCATTGAGGTGACCGCAATAGTGACTACGCATCATGTTTTTCGAGAAGACTTGATTATAAAATCGTGATTTTGAACATTGTCTATGATAACCGCTAATGCGTTAGTGACTGGTATTATTCTTGATTTGCCTATGCGATCGCAATTTTTTTATAAATTGAACTACGATCGCCTATCACTAGCAATACTTAAAATGCTAGTCTGATCGCAATGTTGCAAATAAAAACCTAGGTAATTCTAGTTACAACTATGCTTTACAAAATTCCATTATTACTAACTCCGCAGCCCGAAGGTGGTTTTACAGTAACTTCTCCGCTTTTGCCAGAATTAATCACTGAAGGCGAATCTATTGATGAAGTTCTAGTGAATGTTCGGGAT
>JANNDZ010000175.1:0-9745 GCA_031378395.1 Pseudanabaena sp. OTE_75_metabat_487_sub | reverse complement strand
AGCCGTGTTGCCACGTTTGTCCTTTGCGTCTATACCAACAGTCACAGAAAAGACTAAGGAGATAAATATGCAGGTTACAGATCTACCAATAAATTCTCTAGTTAATTCCTATAGACCAGTGGCGATCGCAAATCCGACTCTTAATACTTTGATTGTTGAGTTAGGGGGTGAATGTCAGAGGGTGATCATGCTGGTGCATCAACTGCAATTAACGAATATTAGCGATCGCCAAAAGGTTGATGTATTGGCAGAGTTAAATGCTTCTATAATTCATTTGCAGTCTCATTGTGACGACGATCTACAAGAGCTAATTGCCGATGAATTAGAAAACATCACTGATTGAATTGCAATTCAAAAATAACTAAGAACTTATAGTCAGCTATGGCGAGAAATTGCGCGGTAATTGTCGGAATTAATGACTATGATGAGATTTCGCCTCTGAAGTATGCCAAAAGCGATGCTGAGAGGATGCGTGATTTTTTCATGCAGGATTTGGGCGTTAGTCATGACGATCTGTACTTTTTTACCGATGACTCGCCACGCAATGCTCAGGGACGCAAGACGCAGCCAACCTATGGCACGCTCAAGTCTTTTTTAGGCGATCGCTTTGCCAACCCATTTTTATCCGCAGGGGATACTCTGTGGTTTTACTTTAGCGGTCATGGGATGCCCTGTGAGGGGCGAGATTATCTGTTGCCTAGCGATGGTAATCCGCGTTCTATTCCCGATCTGGCGATTCCGATTGGTTATGTGACGGAACGATTGCGGCGGAGTGGGGCGGATAATGTGGTGATGTTGATCGATGCTTGTCGCAGTGATGGCGCGAAGAATGCGGGTATGGGCATTGGTGAGGAGAAGCAACAGGGTGTAATCACATTCTTTTCTTGCAGTCCGTCACAGGTTTCCTATGAGATTGATGAGATTGGACAAGGGGCGTTTACAAATGTGTTGTTGGAGGCGTTGCGGATTCAGGGTGAGGGAAATTGTGCGACAGTGGAACGATTTGCGAATTATTTGAAGGATCGTGTGCCGCAAGTGACACAAAAATACAAGCAGTATAGGCAAGTTCCCTATGTAAAAATCGAACCCGAAACCAAGTTGCATTACCTTTTGTTACCGAAGTTTGCCAATCTTACGGATATTGCTTTACTGAGAGAAGATGCTCTCGATGCCGAAATTGAAGAAGATTTTGCTCTGGCTTTTCAGTTATGGATGCGGGTAAATGTGGCTTCTGGTGGAACGGATATGAAGGCGATTAATGCTTTGATCAGGGTTGGCAATAAATCAACTTCAACACTATTAAAAACTACAGTCAAACAAATTTCTATACAACCGAAAGAAGCCCCAAAAACAGAAGCAATTGTTCGATTTGGTGACACTAGTGAAAATCCAGTTTCAGAGAAGTTAAGACTTCAGCTATTTGGGTTCAATGAACAACAGGCTGAAATAGTTAAAGCCAGTGGTGGTGAAACTCCATCAGCTCCGCTCGTCCCAGAGGTTAAGAAAAATCCTGTGGAATTGGTGAGTGCAAAGGGGATTGATTATCGTGAGTTGGAGAAATTGCTGAAGGCGAAGGAATGGCGATCGGCAAATGAACTAACAGTAAAACTGATGCTGAAGGTTGCCGACCGAGAAAGAGAGAGCGTGCTAGATACTAAGCATATTGAGGCTTTTCCCTGTGAAGATTTGCGGACAATAGACCAGTTGTGGGTACATTACAGTAACAGCAAATTTGGCTTTAGCATTCAGAAAAAGCTCTGGTTAGAGTGCGGTGGTGAGATTGGCAAATACGATTATGAGGTGTGGAAAAAGTTTGCTGCAAAAGTTGGTTGGTATTATCCACAAAAAGATGACTGGAGGACGTGTAGTGAATTTATGAGCGACACTAAAAATGCACAAAATGCTCTTTCAGCAAGCCTTCCAGTGAGGTTTTGGTTTTTATGGCATTTTGGCATTCCTTCTCTCGCAAAGAGACTTGTGAACTGTAACAGATAATGATTACAGTCCAATATTAATCTTTTGTTGCAATCCCATTTCTACGGCATAATAAGCCTTCCAGCACTTTTGTTGCCTGTCACCACCGATCCTCCTGTAGGGGCAGAGCATTCCCACCGCAATCTATAAATTCTGCGATCACTTCAAATTGGGAATGCTCTGCCCTTAACCTCCAACATTCACCAACAATCCCAAACCGCAGGGATAAGCGATCGATGAAAGCAAAGAGGGTAGAGCATTTGCGAATGAAGATTGTGGTGGAGAGTTGCGAGATATTGGCGCAAATGCTCTACCCCTACAAATATTTTCGTTTTTACCTTTTTCTTGGATAAAATTGCTTTTTGCTAAAATAATTACAACCAATGCTTTTACTTTCTCCCTGACATTTTATGCAAGAATCCATAACTCTAACCTTACCAGCCGATATAAGAGATTCACTCGAAGCGCGATCGCAAATTGAAGCAATCTCATCGATCGAACTCATCGAACGAGCAG
Organism: Pseudanabaena sp. OTE_75_metabat_487_sub; assembly: GCA_031378395.1. Lineage (GTDB taxonomy): Bacteria > Cyanobacteriota > Cyanobacteriia > Pseudanabaenales > Pseudanabaenaceae > Pseudanabaena. The sequence goes on along the minus strand of JANNDZ010000175.1, from coordinate 7,255 downwards.
TTCGAGAATATCTGTTAGTGCGTAGATTGCGATCGCTACGTGAAAAAATGCTCAAAATAGCCGATCTACAGGGCGGTTTCACTGACGAAGATATCTTTGAAATGGTGTCATGAGAATAGTCCTTGATACCAATGTTTTAATAGCATCACTGATCTCTAGAGGCAAATGTTATGCACTTGTAGAACATTCCCTCGAAGTTCACGAAATTATTTCCTCCGCATTTATACTGGACGAACTAGCAGAAAAGCTCCAAAAGAAATTCAAGTATGAGGCAGAAGATATAACTGAAGCTTTATCAATATTTCGCTCAAAGATGGAAATAGTTATCCCTTCTCAACTGGAGCAGCAAGTATGTCGAGATATTGATGATGATTGGGTTTTGGCAACAGCCTTAGTTGGTAAAGCTCAATGTATCATTACGGGAGATAAGGATTTATTAGCGATCGCCCGATTTGAGGATATTGATATTTTTGCCCCAGTAGATTTTCAAACCTATGAAGAAAAATTTATTTCACCGTCACTCTAGATACTTACAGCAGTGTTCGAGCAACCCCGCCACAAGAAAGGTCGCAGGGCGAAGCCCTGCAATGGGTTTTATATCCTTATTTTGTGGCGGGTTTGAAAGCAAATTGCTGTAACTGGTAAACATTTCGCCCAAAGGATTCGATATGAAACAAGATCGCCAATCGTTGTGAATCTTCATAGGAATCTCCTTCACCAACTACAACTCAAAGATATCTACAATATTAGGCAACAGCACAAATGCTCTACCCCTAACAATATTTTCCTTTTTTCTTGATCTCCTGTGATCTTGATCGCATTTACGCACACACAACATCACAAGAGCATAGATTTGCGATCGCAGCCCCAACTTTGATAGAACGAGATACTAATCTCATAGAAAAATTCTTTCAAAGACCAAAAGCTATGATCCTCAATTCACTAAACCAAGTTCGCTCGATTGTAATTAACACCGTTACTGGCAAAGAACAAGCGATCGTTTTTCTAGGCAAAACCTTTGTAGCTGATAAAGTTTATAACTCTCTCAACGATGCGATCGCAGGATGCAGAAGCGATTTAGATTTGGGCATGGCAGTTTTAATCGCACCCAAAGCAAACCAGTTTAGCGTTTGGTTATCAATTCCCAACGAAATGATTTTGCAAGCTGCCTAACTCTTCACCACCAGCCATTCATGCTTACCCTCACACAATCCCGATTTTAGGAAAATCTTGATCCAGAACATTAGATGCTTTAAATCCTTCCCAACGATCAAGAATCTCACCATAAATACTCCGAAAATCCACTTGCATCGGCAAATTACCTTGAACGAGACTATCTAAGGCAGGACTGCCACCATACAAGCCTCCGCGTACATTTCCCAACAAAATTACAGGAGCCGCCGTACCATGATCAGTTCCACCATTGCCATTTTCCACAGGACGACGACCAAACTCGCTTTGCACCATTACCAATACATTTTTTTGCATATTGTGAGATTGAATATCGCGATCGAGCGCAGCAAGTCCAGCCGCAAGGTCGCTCAGTAATTGTTGATGGCGGCGAATCTGGGCAGTATGAGTATCCCAACCACCAATAGTCAGGTAAACCACTTTGGGTTGTGATTCGAGAACATGGGCAAGCAGTGCGAATTGTTTGCCGATCGCTGTTTTGGGATAGCCATGATCGTCTAGACGTTTATCGATATCTTTAGTCAGTTTTTTGATAGCAGCTTCGCTCTCTAACACCGTGCGACGGATTTGTTCTGCCAATTCTGAACTTTGAGGAGTGTTATAAACTACACGCATCGCTTCACCAAGTTTGCCGCGTTGCTGCACCGACAGACGGGGAGATAGCTGCAAATAGCGATCGCTGTCACCTGTGAGCGCTAGAGGATATTCTTCACCGAGAAAGATGGCATCTGCGGTTTTCGCTTGGACATTAGTAAGATATCTCGCCAACCAACCCGTATCCGATGATCCTTGAGGGTGAGCGCTTTGCCAGATTTCTTTAGAACGGAAGTGGGATAGATTGGGATTGGGATAGCCAACATTTTGCACGATCGCTACACGCCCTTTGTCAAAAATAGGTTTTAAATCTTTGAGAGCAGGGTGGAAAGCTGCTTTATTAGAGATAGAAATTCCATCTTTAATGGCAATGCTGGGACGTAATTTGCGGTAATTAACATCATTGTAAGGAATGATCGTATTTAAGCCATCATTCCCTCCGGCTAGTTCAATAACTACGAGGGTTTTGCGATCGCTACTGAGGGCAGCATTAGTACTACAACTAGGAGCAAGGATTGCCATAGCCGCAGTACCAGACATCAGGGTGAGAAAATCTCTTCTATTCATAAATTTATAGTTGGTGACAACACTAGGCTAGTTGATAGATTGGTGAAGATAGAATCAAAGCAGCAATTTCGCGTTTGGATAATCCTGTAAATTGTTCCTCTAATTGGCGATCGCTATTTCCATCTAATAGAACTGTGACCAGATCTTTGGCACTGTAGCGATCGGGATTGAAATCAAAGCCCCCATCGTCACCATACTCCCTCGTAAACTGTTGTGCTACATTCAGCCTTGTTAATAAAGAAGGCGCAGTCAGCCATCCTTGATCTCCTTGCCAGCCTTTAACTGATGGCGCATTGTATGGCACTTGTCCCATTGCGCGTAAACCGCCAATCACGCGATCGCTATTGGCTTCAATTTGTAATTGGCGCAAACTGCTTAGGACAAAGTAGAGCGGAGTTTTCAAATGGCTGCGATAGGCTTTGTCGCTATAAAATTCGGGACTATTGAAAACTGCGGCAACCACAGCTTTGATGCTGCGATTGTTCTGTTTATATACCAGTGCAAGGTGATCGATGATTGCGGGTTTGGGATCGCGATAAGCTAGAGCGCTCCAAAGATCGACGGCAAGCTTTCTCGCAGTACTAGGATGATTGGCTAAGATTTCCACCACATCTTGGGTACTAAGTTTACCTGAACGCCCCAAATAATTTTTGATGCCATCATCATGGCGGCGCGATACAAAGTTGACATCCGCAGTGCCTAGCTCAGGACGTAATTTAACTTGCCATCCCGTTAGCGCCCTCGCCCCTTCTTGAATATCCTTTTCGGTATATTGCCCCTGTCCAAGGGTAAATAGTTCCATTACTTCGCGGCTATAGTTCTCGTTAATTTTTCCTGCACGGTTTTGCGCGTTGTCCAAATAGGTGAGCATGGCGGGGCTAGTGGTCACTTGCATCAGCAATTCTTGAAAATCACCCAAGGCATAGGTGCGTAAGCGTCTTTCATAATCGAGCAACAATTGCGCTTTACCAATTTTGCGCAGAGATACCACAAAGCGATCGCGCCAAAAGTTGACGATACGTTCATGCAAGGGGTTATTGGTACTAACCATTTGCTTTAATAACCAGTGCCACATTTCCCGCGATTGCTCTTGTTTACCTTTTTTGACTATTGGTAAAGGTGCAGGGACATTTAGTATGGGTGTTTCATTGAGCCATTTTGACAACAATATTTCAGGGGGATTTGCGCTATTCAGTTCGTCAAGGGTTGCCCCAAATCCTGCGCGTCTAAAGAAATGCGCCTTCTGTACAATGCGATCCATAGGATTATTTCCATAAAGTCAAGTTGTGCTAGGACAAACTTGATGACTTTTGTTTAGACTAGCGATCGCTGTTTTAGGTTCTATTATTGTAAGATTATCAGGATTAATAATAGATTTCATCCAAATCCTCAGCAAATCCAATTGAACTAACTAGTTTGGCTCTACCGAATTCTCGAATTAAAGTATTTTTTTTAGTCGTAGCCACGATCGCATCTGTGGTCGCACTTGTGGCGATGTATCTGGATCACAATGAACTGGTTTATATCAGTCTTGGCGTGATCTTTGCCATCATTCTGCCAATACTTGTACCGCCATTTCTGAATGCGATCGCCAATTCTCCTCTCGGTAAGCATTGGGATATTACTCTGTCTAGCATTTTAGCTGGAGTAGCGTTGTTCATGACGGCTCATGTCACTGAGCTTGATTTTGCGTTTGCGCGATGGTTTGATAGCCTCAAGTGGGAGGCATTAGGCGCGGTAGGGCAAATTTTAATTGCGATTTTGGCAGTGTGGGTAGCATGGCGACAAAACCAGATCTCAGAAAGCTTGACGGGTCAGCAAAATGTGATCACCCAACAGCAAACTATTGATTCATATTTTCAAGGGATTTCTGACTTAGTACTTGATCCACAAGGACAACTAGAAGACTGGCCGTTAGAAAGAGCGATCGCCCAAGCCAGAACCGCAGCATTACTTGGTGGCTGTGATGCTGATGGACGCGCCAAAATTATTCGCTTTTTATCTAGTGCTAATCTTTTAACGCCACTGAAACGTGATGGGTTGCTTGGTCGCCCCATTCTTGATGGAACAGGTGGTTATGTAGTCGATCTTGCCAATGGAGTGCGGGTGGTTAATTTAGGTATGATGCTAGCCAATCGTGATGTTTGCAATACAGATTTGCGAAATGCTGATTTGAGTGGCGCGAATTTGATTAAGGCAAACTTTGTTAATTGCGATCTCACTGGAGCAAACCTTGTCGGCGCAATCTTGGCTAAAGCAAACTTACGCGGCACAGATCTAAGCCGTGTAAAGCTGTTTTATGGCAAGCTAGAAACTGCTTCTCCTCGCGATCGCCAAAATCTACCTAATTTCGATACAGGCGAATATACGGGCGCAGTGGTCGAAGATGCTGACTTTAGCAAGGCGATCGATCTATCCGAAGAAACCCGCCAATATCTCTGTGCATGGAGCGGCAAAAAATCTCGTAAAACTATTCCTGGAGGCTGTGAAGTTGTACCAAATAGATTGGGACGTTAAAGGTTGCAAGACTCAACAATGCAAAGCTTTTCCAAAAGGGAAAAATCATAATTTGGCGATCGCTTCTTTTTGCAGTTTACAGATCTCCACATTGGCGATAATGCCGATGATTAGTTTTGCGGAAACTCTGTCAATCCCATCTGCTCAGGAAGATATTCCTGAAGAAGTTTTACGTGCAGAGATCTATACTGATGCGCGATCGCCCATTGATGGCAAGCAACTCACCGCTGCCGAATATACCGAACTCATGGAAAAGCTGCGATCGCTAGACAGCATTCCACCTGAAGATTTTGTTTCTCCAAAAGTACGTGAAGTCATTGGGCTATTAAAGCTTCGTAAATTTTTGCGGCAATTTATTCCATTTATCCCTTAGTGGCGCAAAGCACTGTTTATGCTGTTTGACGGGAACATTTCATGATTTAGCTTTGTCTTTTTGCAATGTGTTCTTCATAAATAAAGCAAGAAGTTAAACTATGAAAATTCAAGCCACTGTAATTGGGGTGATTTCCGCGATCGCATCGTTAGCTGTTATATCACCAGTCCATGCTAGTATTCAAACTCGCAATGCATTCTGTATGTACTTCGTAAATGGCTCTGTTACCCCTCAGGCGGCGATGCCCTGCACTGTCTCTTCTGATCTTGAAGTTTTCGATGCTGAGATAGTATGGAAAGATGGAGTGCGTCAATCCTTCAAAAACTATGATGGAGTGCCATTTACTTATAGAGACGATCGCGGTGGCAAAGTTTATAAAAAGCTTGGACTTTACGATCCAAGCGAAAGATTTGAGACGGTAAGCGATCGGGCTTATCAAATGGAAAATGGTATGATTTACATTTGGTGGAGAAGGTAAATTCTAACAATGGCAATAATTATCGCGGGTGAACGGAGTGGCGTAGGCAAGACCACAGTAACTTTGGCACTACTAGCCGCAATGAAAGCGCGATCTGCTAAATCTCCAGTGCAATCTTTTAAAGTGGGACCTGACTACATCGATTCGATGTTCCATTCCTACATCACGGGGCTACCTTGTCGAAATCTCGATCCTGTCTTAACTTCCGAATCCTATGTAAAGTCATGCTTTGCAAAACATAGTCAGAATGCTGAATATGCACTGATTGAGGGGGTAATGGGTCTATTCGATGGAGCTACAGGCAAAGACGACACTGCTAGCACCGCCCATATTGCGCGATTGTTAAATATTCCCGTAATCTTGATTCTCAACTGTGCTAGTACTTCCCGATCCATTGCTGCGATCGCCCATGGATATCGCACCTTTGATCCGCGTATTCACATTGCAGGAGTTGTGCTTAATCGCGTTGGTAGCGATCGCCATTTAGAGTTATTAACTCAAGCTCTAGAGCCATTGAATTTACCAATTGTAGGAGTTCTGCGCCGCCAAGATGATATCTCCATTCCTGATCGCCATTTAGGACTAGTTCCCACTGCGGAAATGTCTGATCTTGATGGAATTATTCAGCGATTGGCCCATTTAGGCGAGACTTGCTTTGATTGGGAGAAGTTATTACCATTAATGGAAAGCCCTCACCCCCCAGCTACCTCACCCTCAGTGAGAGTGGCTGCGGGTGATGGGCTTCGCGTTGCGATCGCGCAAGATCGTGCATTCAGTTTTTACTATGCCGACAATCTCGATTTGTTTCGAGAAATGGGTGCGGAGTTAATTCCTTGGAGTCCAATTAGCGATCGCACTTTACCTGAAAATATCCAAGGTTTATATTTCGGTGGTGGCTTTCCTGAAGTATTCGCCCATGAATTAGCCGAAAATAAAACCGCAAGAGAATCAGTTCACAATGCGATCAAATCAGGAATGCCTACCTATGCTGAATGTGGTGGCTTGATGTATCTATGCGATCGCATTGTTGATTTTCAGGATCAATCTTTCCCGATGGTGAATATTTTCCCGACGGCAGCAAAAATGGGAAAGCGTCTAACTCTCGGATATCGTCAGGCGATCGCCTTACAAGATAGTCCGCTCATGAAAAAAGGCGATCGGATTTGGGGACATGAGTTTCATCGTTCATCTTTAACCGAAATCTGCGATCAGCCCTTGTATTCTCTACAAGGCTATGACTCACATTTACATTACCCATCCGAAGGCTGGCAAAAATATCAAGTTCACGCTGCCTATACCCATCTGCACTTTGGTGCACAAACTCATTTGTTGGATCGGTTTCTCACAAATTGCGATCGATTCTCACACAAATGCTGATAAAAAGCGGCAGAAAAATTAGACTACTCCCTTCCCAGTAAATAATAGTGGTGCGCGGCGGAGCTGCGCACCACTATTATTTACTTTAACAATGCCTATTCTTATGGCGGGAAGGGAGTAAGGAATGAGAATTAAATAACCTCTGCAAATAACACCCA
>JANNDZ010000142.1:0-2689 GCA_031378395.1 Pseudanabaena sp. OTE_75_metabat_487_sub | reverse complement strand
GGAGCCGAAAGTTACCTTCAAGGCTTTGGTTGAGCTAATGGTGGATGCTGATCTAGAAGCATTGGGTTTACCGAATCCTAAAGGCACACATTCTCAAGATATTGCCACATTGCGAAATACTGGACAGGCTTCGACTTGGTAGTTTTAGCAAAAAAGTTATTGAGACGCTCATGTTACGATACAAGCTAAAAAATACTGGAGATATGGGTTGTTGCAATCAATGCGCCGAGTTTTACGAAAGACTAAAAAACTCAAAAGATTTATTCCCGTTAGCGATCACCAATTGGCTAAGCTTGACTTACTAAGAACTTTAGTTAGGCGAGATTTAGAAGCCCGCTACAAGGGTTCTGTTCTTGGTAACCTCTGGCCAATGGTGAATCAGTTATCTCAGCTATTAATCTATACCTATGTGTTTGCGATCGTTCTCAAAGTAAAGCTTAGTCTTCATGGCGTACCAGAAAACAACTTTACTTTCGGCTTATGGATATTTGCGGGATTGTTACCTTGGATTTCTTTTGTAGGTGGATTGACACAAGCTTCCAGTTCAGTTATTTCTCAGCCCAATCTAGTTAAAAAAGTAGTATTTCCATTAGCCATGTTACCGCTGGTGCCAGTTTTATCCTCATTTATTGAGAGTGCATTTGGGCTAATAGCTTTGATATTTTTAGTAGCTTTAACCACTCACACTTTACATGCTACCTTGGCACTGTTACCCTTAATTTGGTTAACTCAGTTATTATTAACAGCTGGGCTAGGTTATCTCACAGCAGGGCTAACAGTTTTTTTGCGGGACATTCCTCAAACAATGGGATTAGTTTTAAATATTTGGTTTTATATGACCCCAATCATCTATCCTGCTTCATCAATCCCTGAAGCTTTTCGCAGTTGGGTATTTTGGTTAAATCCGATCGCAGCGATCGCTGAAGTTTATCGAGATATAATTCTGGTTGGAGAAATCAGACATTGGAGTGAGTGGGGGGTAGCATCCGCGATGTCAGTCATTATGCTTTATTGCGGATTTACAGTTTATAAGCATTTGCGACCAGCATTTGCTGATGTACTATAAACACCAATGATTTTAAATCAGCCATTATTTAGAAATTTTGAGGATTAATAGTAAAAGCATGGGAGAAAAAATTGCAATTTCCCTAAATAATGTATCAAAGTGCTTTAAGCGATATGCTCGACCTGTGGATCGTTTAAAAGAGATGCTTTTACCGAACAAAAGCTATGCACAAGAATTTTGGGCATTACGAGATATCTCCTTTGATATAATGAAGGGCGAGACTGTGGGGATTATTGGGCGCAATGGTGCAGGCAAGTCAACTCTTTTACAAATGATTTGCGGAACTTTGACTCCTACTAGTGGAAAAGTTCAAGTGAACGGCCGAGTTGCAGCATTACTAGAACTAGGCGCTGGATTTAATCCTGAGTTCACGGGGCGTGAGAATGTATACATGAACGGCGCAATCATGGGGCTTTCTAGGACAGAAGTCGATGAACGCTTTGATCGTGTTGCTGCGTTTGCTGATATAAAAGATTTTATCGATCAGCCCGTTAAAACATACTCCAGTGGGATGTATGTGAGACTGGCGTTTGCTTCTGCTATCCATGTTGACCCAGATATTTTAATTGTAGATGAAGCTCTGGCTGTTGGAGATATGTTCTTTCAGTCGAAATGTATGTCTCGGATGCGAAAAATGATGGAGTCTGGAGTGACGGTACTTTTTGTAAGTCATGATACTAGTTCTGTTAAATCCCTTTGTCAAAGGGGTATTTTTTTGGAGAATGGAGAACTCAAAAAAATTGGCAAAGCATCAGAGGTAGTCGCAACTTATATAAGTCTTGTGTATGGAGATATGAATCAAGAGTTGAAACTAAAGTTAGAAGATAACAAAGAGAAGATTAATAAAAATTTTCATAGTCAGGATGTAGAAAAAAATAGTAAATTAGAACCTGATTCAGCAATATCGCAAATATTTGTTTCTACGGATAAAGAAGTTGAGTTAGCTGAAGGTAATCATCGCTATGGAGATGGTGGCGCAAAAGTATTAGATATAAAGCTGCTAAATAGCAAGCATCTACCTACAACACAACTCGAATCAAGAGAAGAATTTACAATCCAAGCTTCTATCTTATTTGACAAGGATTTTCCAACTTTTTGTTTTGGTTATGTCATTAGGGACATCAAAGGAATTGATGTTATTGGTACTACTACTGTAGGTGAAAGATTTCATGTACCATCTGTCACACATGGAGAAATATATGTTGTAGAAATGAAAGTGTCAAATATCTTGAATTCTGGAATATACACTTTGAATTTTGGAGTAGAGTTGCCTATTATAATAAATCAAAATCACATTGGCCTGGAATATATCATTGATGCACTAGTTTTTAAAGTTAAAGTTGCGGAAAATCCCCTCGATCGGTTCACAGGCAATGTTTATGTCTCCGCATCAATCGATTACTTAAAAGTGAATTCCACTGTGATACCCTCGCAAAACTATGACTGCGACAGGCGATTTACCCCTGAGGATTGTCATACTAGTCAATACTACGGACAAAGTTAGCCAGAGATAGAGCCGTAAGAGCAAAGTTTGTGGAAATTAGGGTGAGATTTAATCAAAGTAAGGTCTAAATCTAACAGGGAAATAAAGCGGTCAAGGAGATGACGATTGAGAGCCAGACG
>JANNDZ010000044.1:0-5898 GCA_031378395.1 Pseudanabaena sp. OTE_75_metabat_487_sub | reverse complement strand
CAAGGAACTTGCCTCCTACACCAAATGGCACACTATGGTACAAGACCGCAAGCTCCGACACTAACTTCATCGGAGAAGGAAACAACATTAGCTATGCAGCTAGTAATCTGTTTATTAACAACTTGAGTTTCCCTAGTATCGGTGGCGGCGCAGGAAGAGCCAACCTAAACAGTACAGGAAGACTATTACTGCCTGATACTGCTTGTATTGACTCTACTGATGGCAGTGTTGATAGCCTCTGCTCTAAGAAGACCTATCTCTTTAACACTGTTGCACCTACAGATTCTTCAACCAATCTACTTAACCTCAATCTGCCCTATAACCCTCACTTCCCCAGTGACAACCTCAGCGCCCAAGGAACAAGTGGTACTACTCCTGCAACTACATTTGCAGTATGTGGCGGTACTGGTAACTCACGGGCTTATCAGTCTGTAGACAAAGTTTTTAGACTTCCTAACGGTACGACTTCGCCACAGAGAGATATCACCACTAGTAGTTGTGCTGTGGGAACTAGTACCCCCAGCGCAGCGATCGCAAACTTTATGGGGACTGCTCCTATAGGTGTTTACCCTGCATTCACTGGTGGTACTGGTTTACGCAGTGCGAGACTTGTGCCTGGTAATGGTCTCCCCCAGACATTTGTTGGCTTAGTACCCGATATAACTCAGAATAGCGATGGCGCAACGCCTCCGACTACCGATCCCGCACAACGAGATTTTGGGCAACGGACATTTGTCGCGGGTAGTGGAACCGTGAACGTTGGTCCACCGGAGGCAGGATTTACAATTCCAGGTAATAATTTTACCAATAACCAGCCGATCGTCTTTACTTCACCTACGGGCGGTCTACCAATTGGATTAGCCTCAAATACGACTTACTATGTGCGTAGCAAGACAAGCTCTCCTGCTTCTGACACGTTTAGGATTTCTCAAACGCCAAGCGGTCCGCCAGTTACTGCTTTTGGTAGTACAGGTTTTGGGGATGTCGTCATTAGCTCAAATATTAATCTTTCGCTCAGAGCTGTTAACACCTATGCAAATAACAAGGTTCATGTTTACAACCTAAGAAAATTAGGCTTGACTGATCCATCTGAAAGTCTTGGTACAGCGATCGCAAATACCAGAACTCTCACAGGTACGCTTACTTTTAGAGCCAATTGTGCTGATCCGATTACTGGTGCTAGCAGTACTTGTACTCCCACCAGCATCCGTCGTGGTCCTAGCCCTGTCTTCGTGATGATGGCGGACTCTGCCGAAGACGTTATGTTTAATAGCTTACGAATCAAACTCGATGGAGTTGATCCAAATAACATTTTCTGGGTATTCCCACGAGCTGATGTTGAGCCAGCAACAGCGCCTACAGTAACGGTTGCCACAAATCTCATTACATCTCCAGGACATACTTTCACAAATGGCAAGCCTGTATATGTATCTACTACAGGTACACTTCCATCGCCACTATCAGTAGGAACTATCGAGAATCCAAGGGTCTACTATGTAGGAGATGTAACCCCTGGTGTGTCTTATAGGCTCCTAGATACGTTAGCTGAAGCGTTGCCTGTTACGCCAACGGGTTCACCACGGATAGCTCTAACCGATGTTGGGATTGGGACTTTGACAGTTCGCGCCGCTAACTTAACATTTGCTGGTACTCCAAGCCGACCAAATGTCATTAATGGTAACTTTATCGGTACGATGCCCAATACCACTTCAAGTTCGTCTAACACGACAGAGTTGGCTGTGATGGATGAATTCTCTTCTTTCCGAGGTGTGCGTTTCTTAGGCTTCCGTACAACAGATGCAATACTCAGCGATACGACATTGTTGACAGCAATGACCGAAGTTGATCAACCAGGACTCCTACCAGTTCTGCAACTCCATGTACCAAATGCTACCGCCAACAATGTTAGTACCATTGCTCAGCCTACTGCTGGTACTAGCGGTATCAACGGTACGCCTGGGTTAAGTGCTGGTCAATGGACAATTCGCCCTGCTAGAAGTGAAGTTAACGTTTACTTTGTGGCAGGTAGTACCCCATCTAGAAAGGGTCTGAACTACACCGTATCTACCACGATCGATCCTCTTGCAACGGTCACTGCTGGTACTCCTCTACCATCTACTACTTTCCCGACTGGTGAGACAGGCGGAGGCTTGGCTAACTTTGTTCGATTCCTTGAGAACTGGCAAGGTGTGCCAATCAAGATTGGAGGTGGATTTATTCAAAATACAAAGAGTCGCTTTGCTACTGCACCATTCACTTCTACAGGACCATTGGTCAATAACTTTAGTGATATTAAGACTCTCTTTATGAATCCTGCTTTACCAACTGCTACGGGACTGGGTGGCTATAAGCTTTACTATCAGTCAGCTACTGGTCAGCAACTTCCTTACTATTCTCCTCCGATTCGTCTTTGGGGCTATGATGTCGGTCTATTGACACAGCAACCCGATCGCTTTGCTGAGCGCTTTGCAGTACCGATTCCTGGTTCCAATGAGTTCTTTAGAGAGATCAGTGGTGATGATCCTTGGGTTGAGTCTCTGCTCTGTGCCTTGGAGCCAACTGATCCAACGGCAGACAATGTTGCAGCTGACGTGATTAATATAGGTAAAAAACAAAGAGAAGGTACTACACCGACCAACTATCGCAGACGCGCTTTGCGTGGTAGCGATCGCCGCACTGTTTGTGACAGTTTAACTTACGGAACAGCAACACCAAGTGATACAGTTCCAGTTTCTTTGTACGAGTAAAGCCCTCACCCCTAGCCCCTCTCCCCTTGGGAAAGGGGAAAAGAAGGGAGATCGTTGATTTTCTACCTTTGGGGATTAAAATTTAAATGCTTTGTCCTTGTTCTTTGATGATGGTGGGTTATGTTAAATCTAAATTGCAAAGCTGACGGCGCTAAGACGAATAAGCCACATATGGCAGCTTTTTTGTCTGTCTATATGTCCCATCTTCTCAAGACAAGGCGATCGCTTGAGGCAGAAGAGACGGGCTTCACCATACTAGAATCTCTGGTAGCGGCAGTAGTGGTCGGTATATTAATTGTGTCGATCGCACCGATGGTCGCACTCTCCACCTCAGCCAGAGTCAACGCCCGAAGGATCGATCAGGCAACTCAGGCTGGAAGGTCATATATCGATGCCGTCAGAGGCGGAGTCATCGACGTTACGAGCTTTCCAGACAGTCTAGTACGCAGTACTCCTAATAATCAGGATCAATACACATTTGAGACGATCGCCGCGCCAACTACAACCAGCTTTCCACCGACTTCAATTTGTAACAACGTTGGAAATAATGTTTCAGGAGGAAGAGTCCCTGGTATCTGTGTTGATGCTAATGGCAATGGATTTAGTATCAATGATCCACAGGACTTCTTTATTCAGCCCATGCGAAGTGGTCCACTTGGTTCAGTAGCCACTGCATCTACTGACCTCAAAAACCAAGGTTTCTGGCTAGCGATCAGGGTCTACCGAGCTGATGCACTAGCAGCAGGAGCAGCTTTTCCTCCCAGAGATGGCACAGAGCCTGAATGCGCTCAAAGCAAAACCCCATTCTCTAGTACTGGTACGAGCAGATGTCCGATTGTGACCATGCGATCGCAGATTTTCTTGCCAACAGTCAACCCCAAAAATATTGATGACATCAAAAAAGGCATTGGCTCATAACAGTAATCAAGTAAGGCTAATCAAGTAAGGCAACCTGTCCTATGAAAAAACTTCTCCATAAAATAATGGCATTTCGGCAACGTAAAGGAATATTGCGATCGCCAAAATCTCGTCATCGTCAAGGTTTTGCCTCGGGCTTCACCTTGATTGAGTTGTTAGTGGCTGCTCTGATTGCCTCGCTGATGGTCGCGGTCATGCTGGGATTTTTGGTAGGTGTCCTAGAGAGCGATCGTAAAGAAACAGTTAAGACCAATGCTCAAGAAGAACTTCAAGCTGCGATTAGTTACATATCAGATGATATGCAAGAAGCAATCTATGTCTACGGTGCTGAAGGACTGTTGGCGATTAATAGTCAACTCCCCCATATGCAAACAACAAGCCCCAGCACTGAATGTAATCAAACCTCAAATACCTGTACCCCGATCTTAGTTTTTTGGAAAAGATTTACTTTTGATCCCAACTCAACTGCAACCTACAGCTCTCCAACAGCTACGCCTACAACTGAAATCATTGGCTGTATGCCTTACGTAAATAATCCAGCAGCAGTATTACCAGCATCACAAACAGAATTAACCGACTGCCGTGCTAGTGCCACTACTAGAGCCTATGGCAGAGATACATATACTTACGCTCTTGTCGCCTATTACCTAAAAAGTGATGATCCCACTATTGCTAACAACAGTACAAGTGGCTGGTCACAGACTGCTCGGATTTTGAGATGGGAGATCAGAGATGGATATGTGGCTTATTGTGCTAAAGGTGGCACAATTGGCTCTACTGGTTGCCCCGCATCAACACAAGCGACTACAAGATTGCCGAGCAATACTTCTGCATTGATCACAGTTCCAATACCTCTGGTTGATCCTAACCAATATTTTGTTTCTCCGTCCGAAGGATTTAACCGCCCTGACTTCTCAACCGCAGCCGGACTAACATCATGGAAAAAGTTTGCAGATTTTAATTTTACTAATAGTCCTTTTGTCACCCTTGTAGACTTTATGGATGACACTGAGTACGTCACTACAGGTATTTACAATCAAGGTGGAAACTCTGTAGCGACTGGTACTGGGGCAATTGCAACTGCCTCGCCTACCTCTGCTTTGAAGATTCCTATTGGTAAGAATGATACTAGTACCCCAAATAAAAATCTGGATTGTGATGATCCTTCGATAGGTGTTGGTACGACAGACCCTGCAAATAACTTCACGCAGAGAGTTCCTGATGATTTTTCTAGTTGGGGTGTCGGTGGCAGTAATCCTTCAAGGCTGAGTAGTTTTTATGCTTGTGTTTCTCCAAATACAGTTACTGCCAGAATCTTCATGCGCGGTAATGCGATCGCACGGTTGACAATTCCAGCAACTGTCAAAGCTCGGCGAATTCCAGAACTTGGTAGTGTCACATTCTTCCCAACCGCCGATGTGCGGAGCTTTGGGCGTAGCCAAATCGGTTTAGGTAAGTAGTAATAAGGTGAAATCAAAAAAAATGTTTACTTCCAATTTTTTTAGTAACCTTCCTAGAAATTTGTCAAGCTTCTTCCGAAGATTGATTGTCAAAAATCAGCGCAAATTTCTAGCATTTACAACTCCAAAAAAACGCCGCGATCGCTATTCTAAATCTCTAGGTTTCACGCTGTTAGAAGTTCTAGTGGTGATGATCATGGTTGGCATCCTCAGTGCGATCGCAGCGCCATCTTGGCTTGGTTTTGTCAATAACCAACGCATTAATACTTCTCAAACCAAGATCTTCCAAGCAATTAAAGTTGCCCAATCAGACTCAAAAATCCGTAGTTCTAGTAACACAAATAGAGTCAGAATTACTTTTACGACTGGGCAAACTGACAATGCGTATCAGATAGATAACGTCAGAACTGGTGCTGGTCTTCAATCTCTGGAGCCAGGTGTCAAGATTGCGAGTGTAACGTCAGGTGGATCGATCACTCCTGCTGTGAATCCAACCATCTTAGCTAGTCCCTATACATTGCAGTTTGATTCGAGAGGGCTTGTGTATGACCCTAGCAATCAGTTGATTTATCCTATTTGTATAAACTTAACTGTAGAAAATAGTAATCAAATTAGTCCTAGGATTAGATGGATTGCGATCAGGACTTTGCTTGGAGCTATTGTCACAGGTTCTGATGGAAGCTGTATAAACCCAATTTGATCTAGGATATAAAACCGAAATAAATAAAGGCGGCGCGAAGCGCCGCCTTTATTTATTTTGGTTTTAATAACAT
>JANNDZ010000011.1:0-1510 GCA_031378395.1 Pseudanabaena sp. OTE_75_metabat_487_sub | reverse complement strand
ATCGTTAAAGCGATCGCCTAAAAATCATGACTCACAGTAATAGCGATCGCTTACCCCCTCAAATCAGCAATATAATCCCCAATTTGTTGTCCCAACACGCTAGTCGAAAACTATGCACTTTCAGTGCATATAGGTTCAGTTTACTTTCTTTTCCTTCCACGTAACATCAGTAAAGTAATTGAAAATTGCGATCAGAAATTTTAGTTGTATAGCTACAGTCAATTCTTGGGTTTTCCTCTCTCAAAAACAGTTTGAGCAGAAATATTGATTACTCCAGTAAAGATAAAGACTCAAGTACCTTCACAAATTCTAATGGTGTAATACTAGGATTAGGAGAGCAACCATAAGTTTGTTGATAGTGAGTCGAGTTACCCGCGACAAGATTATAAAGGTGCGATCGCCCAACGGAATTTTTTAATGGCATCGGGAAACTATACATATTTGCCTGTGGAACATTCATTTTTTCTGGACTGGGGGTCTGATTGGAGCCAGACGACTTACCAAATAAGATAGTCATCTCACCAAATAAAAGCGATCGGGCATTGAACTCGAATTCTCCAGCACCACCACCGACTCCGCCACCGACTGCATTTACTAGTAGACAGGCATTTTGCAGATTTTGATAGATAATCGTGTAATTAGAACCTTCACGACACTTACCTCTCTGATTGGAACTATTTGCACATAAATTCGCATTGACTTTGGTAACTTTAAAGTTATCAGGCAAGAAAGTCGGCACAACGATTGGAAAGCCTAATTCAATTAAAGAAGACTTTTGAGAAGCATTTAACCCATGAGTGCCTTTGGTAATGCCTGCTAAATTTGAATTGGGCAAGTTAGATTTGTTTGATATATAAGGCTCGACAAACTGTTTATTAGCTCTTACCAAGCAATTTGCCGTTCCATTATTAAAACTAACAGCAATTGGAAGCCAACTTTTATCTTGGTGATCTTTGATGATGATTTGAGCCCCTAAATTACCTCCATAAGCCTTAATAAACTCACGTGCTTTGATTGTTGTTAGAACGTCCCAACTACCGATATCATATTTGCCATTTTGCAATAGTTCATCAGTATTGTCGCTCTCACTAAACACTCTGCCTTGATATTGTTTAGGCATTCGGCAGTTTAATCCATTTGGGTCAGAGTCAACTACTTTCCAGATTCTATGCACTTCGATGCGTTTAGTTACAACATATTCACCAGAATCATTTGGAGTTAGTACAGATTTTGATGGTGAAGGATTTAATCCATCTGAGGAAGACTGTCCACTTATCGCAGTTGGACTTGCCGATTTCTTTGGAGTTTCAGTGATTGAACTGCTGGCTGGGGGACTTACAAAAGGTTGACTTGAAGTAGAAGATTGACTACAACTGATAATGCTGGAAAGGGTGATTGCAGTTAATAGAGTAACAATTGTTTTATCTAATTTTCTTGTCATAGTGATTAACGCGGCAAATTTATTTCTGGTCAGCGATCGCTACTAAGTTAAGAATATCGTAGGGTGGGC
>JANNDZ010000006.1:0-6377 GCA_031378395.1 Pseudanabaena sp. OTE_75_metabat_487_sub | reverse complement strand
AAAGTCCGCTGTCGGCGGACTTTCCTCAAAACCGATTTTAGGGTTTGTAGCGTCGCAGGTGCTGCAAACCCTAAAATCGGTTTCATAATTTAGAATTGATTACAGTTATGCATGTGTCTAAATTGCTTTGCTCTTGATCTTGGACGCTTCTAAATAATTTGTTTGCTTTAGCAAAATTTCCCTACATGGACAATCCCAAATTTCCTGAAGAAATATCCACAAAAGACTGGCAAAAACTCCAGCAGGAAGTCAAAGGACTACGAATTCAAGTCAGTCGACTTCAGATGGAAAATAGTGATCTGGAAAACTCATTATTAACCGCAGTTGAACATGGCGATCTTGTTGAAGCGGAGCTACTAGATGTTAATAAAAGACTAAAAAGTGAAATCATTGAGCGCAAGATGGCTCAAGCTACCCTGCAATCAATATTAGAAATAGTCTATCGAGATAAAAGTGATCTCGAAATTATGCTAGCGACTAGCACTGAGCATGGTGATGCGATCGAATATGAGCAATATAATCGCGCCGTCGAGACTATGCACCAGAGTGAGGAGCAGTTTAGAACGATCGCTGAGTCAACTAGTATGGCTATGCTCGTTAGTAGACTCTCTGATGGTGCGATTACCTATGCTAATACTAGTGCTGGCACGATCCTCCAAAGAGAATCCCACGATTTAATCCAGCGATCGATTAAAGATCTTTACTACTTACCAGCAGAATGGGAGATTTTACAGCAGCATTTTTTACAAAACCAAAAAGTGCGTGACTATGAGATTCGGCTATGCAAAGCTAATCAAGAACCCTTGTGGGTGCTAGCATCCGTGCATCCACTATGGCTAAAAGGCGAGCAAGTTGTATTAAATACTTTCTATGATATTACGTTGCTTAAAAAGACAGAACTTGCCCTGCGTGAGTCAGAAGCTAAACTTCGAGAACAAGCCAATCTCTTAGAACAACGAGTTGAAGAACGTACTTATGACCTTAAGCTAGCTAAAGAAGCTGCCGAGTCAGCAAGCCGTTCTAAGGCAGCCTTTTTAGCAAATATGAGTCATGAGTTGCGTACTCCTCTAAATGCGATTCTTGGCTTTGCACAACTTATGCTCTATGACCAAGAATTAAATGAACAACATCAGACAGATCTCCAAACTATCTGTAATAGTGGTAATCACCTACTGACGATGATTAATGACATTTTAGAAATGTCAAAGCTCGAGGCTGGCAGCGTACTTCTGCGCGAGAAGGAATGTTCTCTATTCGACATCGTAGATACCGCAAGAGATATGTTGTATCTGAAGGCTCAAGAGAAAGATTTATCTTTTGATGTGAGCATTCAGCCAGATGTTCCTCCCTATATCTATACCGATGAAGGTAAATTACGCCAAATATTGATCAATTTAATCGGAAATGCGATCAAATTTACGGACTCAGGACATATTCTTGTGCGCGTAGATGTTCGCAACTTACCTGAAAATATAGCAAGAATAGCTGGAGAAATTTCTGAGATTCCTCGTTGCTTGTGTTTTGAAGTGGAAGACACTGGGGCGGGGATTTCCGAAGCAGAGGTGTTAACCCTATTTCAGCCCTTTGTCCAAACAGATTCTGGCAAGCGATCGCAGGAAGGGACTGGACTAGGACTATCGATTAGCTATAACTACGTGAGGCTAATGGGTGGGCAAATGTTTGTCATCAGTAAAGTTGGCGAAGGTTCTACCTTCAGATTTTACATTCCCGTTAAGTCTTTAGATTTATTTAGTGTCGCTTCTCCAACTAAATCACCACGTCGAGTGATCGGCATTGAGGGGAATCAAGTTTACCGTATCTTAATTGCTGAAGATATGCGTCTGAACCGCCAACTCTTAACGAGGATTTTATCACCGCTAGGAATTGAGGTGCGCGAAGTTACGAATGGACAGGATGCGATCGATGTATGGCAATCTTGGTCACCACATTTGATTTGGATGGATGTTAGGATGCCGATCATGAATGGGCAAGAGGCTGCATCGGCAATCAGGGAAATTGAGTCAATGAGAAATATTCCCAAATCACAGCAAGTCCGAATAATTGCTTTAACAGCTAGCTTAGTTGATTTTAGAGAAGAAGATTTATTTCTAAATGGGTTCGATGGATTTCTCTCCAAACCATTTAATGAAGATAAAGTTTTTGACAGAATGACAGAGCATCTCAACTTAAAATATATTTATAAATAACTAGACTCCAAAAGACAAATCGCCCGCTTAGCGGGCGATTTGTCTTTTGGGGTCTTAAGCATTCTTTTATTTGCTAACGCACATATGCGCGAAATAGAGAATTACGTTCAGCTAAAAGTTCACGCATTTTTAAGGTGTTATAGACAGGATTATGCTCATAGTCTCCATAGAGAACAATATTAGTCAAAAATCCTTGTACTCCCTGTATATCTTCAATCCGCTCTACATATTTACAAGATTTAATAGATAGATTGTTTTTGCGCCAGTTTAAATATTCAGAATAGTTACCCGCAATAATTAGAGTCTGACTTTTGGAAGTATCGGTAATAGCGGTCATTGTTATATCTATTGGTATCAGTAAGATTTTTTAACTACGTCTTAGATCAATTGTATGGTTTGTAATCTTAAACAAACTTAGTATAACTTAACACATTTTGCCGTCCCCCATAAGGAAGCAATGTTTAGTGGCGTGGCTTTGCCACGTCACTAAACATTGCTTCCTTAGTAAATCGCACAACCCTTAAAGTCCAAGAAATGTAGCAATTCTAATTATGAAACCAAATCTAGGGTTTTCAAAGCCTATGGCTCTGAAAACCCTAGATTTGGTTTTGATTAGAGATCGTGTAGACTTAAGACGAAAAGAATTCCGCCTTCTATTTGGGATGTTTTTGTAATGCGACTCCAACCATACCTGCTCTCAGCCTTAGTTGCACTCTTACTGATGATTACTAGTTGTGCTTCTACAGGACAAACAGCAAATGCTCAACTATCTGATGCTCAATTTGAGACAAAAGTCTTAGAAATTATTCGTAAAAATCCGCAGGTGATTTTAGACTCAGTGCAGTCCTATCAGAGATCTCAGGCTCAACAAGAAGAACAGTTGCGAGATAAGGTGCTATCACAAATTCGCCAAGAGCCTCGCTTGCTACTCCGCAATTCTCCAGTTA
Organism: Pseudanabaena sp. OTE_75_metabat_487_sub; assembly: GCA_031378395.1. Lineage (GTDB taxonomy): Bacteria > Cyanobacteriota > Cyanobacteriia > Pseudanabaenales > Pseudanabaenaceae > Pseudanabaena. The sequence goes on along the minus strand of JANNDZ010000006.1, from coordinate 3,223 downwards.
CAGGTTCGGCAAGCCAGAAAATTATTATGGCAGAGTTCTCAGATTTTGAATGTCCTTTTTGTGCTAGAGGGTACGCTGTGGTCAAAGAATTCATGGCAAAAAATCAGAATGATGTCACTTTAGTGTTTAAACATTTCCCGCTCAAGGAGATTCATCAGCAGGCTGAACCCGCTGCTTTTGCGGCTTGGGCTGCGTCACAGCAGGGCAAGTTTTGGGAATATCATGATGCTTTGTTTGAGCAGCAGGGCAAACTTGGTGAAGAGTTTTATCTGGAACTTGCAAATACTTTGAAACTTGATGTTGATCGCTTTAATCGCGATCGCAAGAGCGAAGAAGCGAAAGCGGCTATCAAGAAAGATTTTGAACTTGGCAAGTCTTTGGGAGTACGCGGTACACCTTCATTTGTGGTAAACGGAGTGTTTTTATCTGGTGTGCCAGACATTAAGGATTTGGAATCTTTAGTTGCCCAAATTAAAGCGGGTAAATAATTTTAATCAAGCCTTGCTTAGCAAGGCTTGATTAAAATCATTGTTTATATATTCAGTATTTTTTAGATGAGAACAGTGAATGGGCAATTGGAGGGAAAAAATAATCATGACTCCCCTTGCTCGTTTGTCCGATCGCATTATCTGGCTATCGGAGCATCCAGTTTTTGGCGTAATGGCGATCGCTTTGGTTGCCTTTGGCACTCGCTTTTGGAATTTGGATGGCACTGCTGATGTCGTTTTTGACGAGGTTTATTATCCTAAGTTTGCTCAAAACTATTTGCGTGGGGAGACTCTATTTGATGCGCATCCACCTCTAGCCAAATACATTATTGCCATAGGCATCAAGATTTTTGGTTATGCGCCTTTTGGCTATCGCTGTATGACAGCACTGGCAGGTTCATTACTGCCCTTAGTTACCTATGAGTTGATCTGGCAATTAAGCGATCGCCGTGGTTGGGCATGGCTAGCGGGCTGGTTTGTTGCCATGGATGGCTTGCTATTGGTGGAGTCAAGGTTTGGCTTGATCAATATTTATATTTTGCTTTTCGGGATGCTTAGTCACCTATGTATGGTGCTAGCTCTGAAGCGATCGCGACAAAGATGGTTTTGGGTACTTGCTTCAGGCTTGATGTTAGGCGCATCAATCAGCGTGAAGTGGACAGGCTTGGCTTATGTGGTTGGACTAGTAGCACTTATGGGCTATGCATGGTCACGTTATCGCCAAACTTTAAATGTCCCGCAAATCGTGATTGGATTAATCATTTTGCCGATCGCCTTTTATTTTGTGGAGTGGATACCACATTTAATGATTAATCCCGAACGCGATATTTGGGAATTGCACCGCCAAATCCTTGGCTTTCATCAAAACTTAGGCATTGGCAAAACTGAACCAATCCATCCCTATTGTTCGCCTTGGTGGAGTTGGGTTTTATTAATTCGTCCCGTCGCCTACTTTTTTGAGATGCGCCCCAACAGCATGGTGCAATTTGTTCACGCAATGGGTAACCCATTGTTATATTGGCTCAGTGCGATCGCATTGCTGATCGGTCTATCATTTTTAGTTGCCTCTAAGTTAAGGTTTCCACCCAAGCTAATAACTCAAATAAACCTTGAATACAGCTCTAAGTCGCCATCAACATTATTTTGGTTTACATTCTATGTAATCAGTAGTTTTCTCGCCCATTGGTTACCTTGGAGCCTCAGCAAACGCTGCATATTTTTGTATCACTATATGCCTGCATCAGTTTTTGCTTTTGCAACTCTTGCATTGTTGGTTTCGCTAATGTGGCGATCGCCATTACAAGAATTGAAGATGCTTGGTTCTGGGATTGTGGGAATTACCGCGATCGCTTTTATATTTTGGTTGCCAATTTATATCGGTTTACCGATCTCCTCAGGTTATTTGCCCGTGCTAATGTGGTTACCTAGCTGGATCTAAGTTCTTAGGGCTGCCCCCACGGCGTTTCCAAAAGCAACGATAAGGTAAGCTAAGTTATCTCCTTGTTTGCAGTTCGGGAAATATGCAAAACTTTCGCAACTATTATGAAATCCTCGGTGTACCGAAGACAGCCACGGCTGACGAAATTAAGCGCTCCTATCGCAGGTTAGCGCGGAAATATCATCCCGACCTGAATCCAAATGACAAAGCCGCCGAAGAGCGCTTTAAAGATATTGGCGAAGCCTACGAAGTCTTGTCTGATACTACCAAACGTCAGCAATACGATCGCTTTGGGCAATATTGGAAACAAGGTGGATTTCAAGGTGCAGGTAGCCGACCACCTGCATCACGAGAGCAATATACGCCAGACTTTGAGCGCGGTGGCTATACAGGCGATGTGGACTTTAGCCAATATAATGACTTCCAAGAATTTGTCGATCAATTACTAGGCAAATTCCGCACCAATGAACGCGCCCAAGACACTGGCGGCGCGTCATCTTATCGCACTACTACACAAGCCCCGCCCCGCCCCACCCCACGCCGTGATTCTGAGGCTTTATTAGAGTTACCTCTCGAACGAGCCTATGTTGGTGGTCGCGAACGTATTCGCCTCGAAGATGGGCGATCGCTTGAGGTGAATATGCCCGCAGGTGTCCTGTCAGGTCAAAGAATCAGGCTCAAGGGGCAAGGCGCATCGGGCGGCGATCTCTATCTGAAAATCACGCTGAAGCCTCATACATTTTTCACTCTCGAAGGTTCCGATATTCGCTGCCAATTGCCAATCTCTCCGAGCGAGTCTGTTCTCGGCATCCAAGTGGAAGTGCCAACCCTAAGCGGTCTAGTAAAATTAACGATTCCCCCTGCGGTGAAGTCTGGGCAACAGTTGCGACTCTCTGGCAAAGGTTTTCCTAAAGATGCGAGAACCTTCGGCGATCAGTATGTAGAAGTCCAGATCGTAGTTCCCAAAACTCCCAGCAAACGCGAGCGCGAATTATACGAGCAGTTGCTAGAAATCCAATCCTTCGATCCTCGCGAAAACTTACCGAAAAAATAAATGTAGGATGGGCGCAAAGCGCCCATCCTACTTAGCCCTAAAAGCCATATGTCTACCATCATCTACGTCAACCAAGCCTGTATTGAGTCGCTGGATATTACTCCTGCCAAAATTGCGATCGCAAAGTTATTAGCAAATTGGGATGAAACACCAGAATGCGATCGCCAATTTCAAATCGAACTGGTATGGAATAAGGAAGATGGCGACCCTCGCGAATTATCAGAAATCTCGGAAGTTCGTCTC
>JANNDZ010000951.1:0-5296 GCA_031378395.1 Pseudanabaena sp. OTE_75_metabat_487_sub | reverse complement strand
CTCGTTACAAAAACTGCAACTGAGAAACTAATCCTTACTAAGAGTGAGAGACTCAAGATCAAGAAACACTAACAGCTTGCAAAACTGCCTAACACAAGGATGCAGGCTCAGAGGAGCGAAATTACTATGAAATCAATTAAGCCTATCCATATCGCATTACCTGTTGCGATCATCCTTGCGGTTGCGATCGCTCATCGCACCTTAGCCCAGTCTAGCCCGATCGCTGACACCCCACAAAACCCTAGCACGATGGTTAGGACAGGAATTCTCGAACCAGTTAGCGATCGCACTCCTCGCGCCGAAACAAACAAAGATCGTCCCGTAGGTGGGCTGTATGTCCAAACCACAGATCGTAAGCAACAAGCATTTACCCTAACCAATACTGATGTAAAAGGAAAAATATCTGGCAACATTTCAAGGGTAGAAGTCACCCAAACTTTTCAGAATCCCTATGACAAACCCTTAGAAGCCATATATGTATTCCCATTGCCAGACCAAGCGGCTGTCGATGACATGGAAATTAAGATCGGCGATCGCGTGATTAAAGGGGATATCAAAAAACGTGAAGAAGCTAAGGAAATCTATGATCGTGCCCGCAAAGAAGGACGCACAGCAGGTTTACTAGAGCAGGAGAGGGATAATATCTTCACGCAATCTCTTGCCAATATCAAACCAGGCGAACAAATCAAGGTGACGATTCGCTACACTGAAAGCCTGAAATTTGAGCAAGGCGATTATGAATTTGTATTCCCAATGGTCGTGGGACCTCGCTATATTCCAGGCACAGCGATCGATCCCAAGGGAAATACCAATCAAGTTCCTGATGCCTCGCGAATTAATCCGCCCGTACTCAAACCTGAAACGCGATCGGGCAATGATATTACCGTGAGCTTGCAAATTGATGCAGGTGTTCCCATTCGTAATTTGTATTCCACTTCCCATCGCATTGATGTCCAGAATAGTGGCGAAACCATGCAGCTAAAACTAGCTGCTGGCGATAACATTCCTAATAAAGACTTGATTGTGCGTTACAAAGTTAGTAGCGATCGCACTGCACCCACTATTCTCACGACAACTACCGATCAAGGCTCACACTTTGCCACTTATCTGATTCCTGCGATCGCCTATCGTGCGGATCAAATTGTGCCCAAGGACGTTGTGTTTTTGATGGATACCTCAGGTTCCCAATCTGGCGATCCGATTATCAAATCGCGGGAATTGATGCGTCGCTTTATCAATGGATTGAATCCAAACGACACCTTCACAATTATTGATTTTTCTAGCACCACTCGCCAGCTTTCTAGCTATCCGCTCCAAAATACTGTTGCCAATCGTCAAAAGGCGATGAACTATATCGATCAAGTTGATGCTAATGGCGGTACAGAGTTAATGAATGGAATCAATGCTGTAACCAATTTCCCCTCATCGTCTAATGGACGGATTCGCAGCGTGGTACTAATTACCGATGGCTATATTGGCAATGACAATGAAGTCATCGCTGCGGTACAGAAAAATCTCAAACCAGGGAACCGTCTTTATAGTTTCGGTGTGGGTAGTTCTGTTAATCGCTATCTGTTAGAGCGCGTTGCCGAAATGGGACGTGGTACATCGCGAGTAGTGCGTCAAGATGAACCAACCCAAGAAGTTGCCGAGAAGTTCTTCCGTCAAATTAACAATCCTGTTCTCACAAATATTCAAATCAAATGGGAAGGTGACGGCGCGGCTCCAGAAATTTATCCAAGTAATGCTCCTGACCTATTCGCAGAGCAGCCTCTAGTATTATTTGGTAAAAAAGGCGATCGCGCCAATGGCAAACTCAAAATCACAGGTATCGCCGCAGGTGGTGAACGCTACGAGCAAACTCTTGACGTGAACTTTGGGAAAGACAATAGTAATCTCGGTATTGCCCAACTATGGGGACGCGCCCGCATTAAAGACTTAATGAATCAGATGTTTGGCGGCGAAGTCAAATCTCTAGTTGATGCGGTGACCCAAACTGCTCTCAACTACCGCTTGCTCTCTCAATACACCGCTTTTGTTGCCGTCAGTGAAGAAGTGCGCGTCAATCCTGACGGTGGCAAGGTTACAGTGAATGTTCCAGTAGAAATGCCTCAAGGCGTAAATTTTGGCGTTACCTCAGGTGAAATCGCTGATAGCCGCAGTCTCAAGCCTGCTGCACCAAGCCCTACGACTCCTCTGCAGTATAATTCGCGAGTCAGAGTGCAAGGAGGAACTCCATTTACTGGAAGTGATCAGCTTAACATGAGGCTCAGCCCTAAAGTTAATAGTATTAACACTCCTGCTGAACCATCAAAAGTAAGCCAACAGTCTGTATCGAAAGTTCAAATCGTTAGCATCTCAGGAATTGCTGGTGTTGATATTAGTATTGTCCAGCAAGCGATCGCTCAACAATTGCAGTCAATTAATGTTCCTGCTGGATTCAATGGAACTGTGGTCTTAGAGATTCCCATTCAAAATGGAAGATTGACAAGGTTTGTACTGGATGATGTGGCTTCGACTGTGAAAGATAAAAATCTTGTAGACTTGATCAAGCGATCGCTACAAAATGTCGTCCTCCCTTCAACCGCAACAGGATCTATTCGTTTGACTTTGAATGTAAATTGACAACTGATTTTATTTATCGTGCTTTGCTCATTTGGTCGTAATTTCCTGTAGAAGCAGAGATATAGCGAAAAAAGAGTTAGCTAGTACAAACCTAAATCCCAGAAACGAGTTGCGGTGCGAAGCGCCGCAACTCGTTTCTGGTTTTGTGTACTAAGCAAACCTTGCTCTGCTAAAGATGACACAAGCAATTACAGCCCTAATATTTTAAATAAAAAAGCACCCCGTTGGGGCGCTTTTTTTATTCTTGTTCCGCGAGTCTTGCTTGTAGCAATGGCACATAGTTGGTGTACACATGACCTAATCTAAATTCCTCATCATCTAAAACCTTCTGATGAAAAGGAATCGTCGTCGGTACACCTGTAATTGCACATTCGCGCAAAGCGCGCCTCATCCGTAAAATCGCAGCATTGCGATCGCTACCCCAGACGATCAACTTCGCAATCAGCGAATCATAATATGGCGGAATCACATAATCGGTATACACATGGGAATCCATGCGCACACCAGGTCCCCCAGGAGGTAAATAACCACTGATGCGACCAGGGTTAGGACGGAAATTGTGATCAGGGTCTTCAGCATTGATCCGACATTCGATCGCATGACCACGGATCTCAATATCCTTTTGTTGAAATTTTAACTGCTCCCCTTGGGCAACGCGTAACTGCTCAGCAATCAAATCAATGCCAGTGATCATCTCCGTTACAGGATGCTCGACTTGGATACGAGTATTCATTTCCATGAAATAAAACTTGCCATATTTATCCAGCAAAAACTCGACCGTTCCCACACCAACATAATTAATTGCCTTAGCAGCCTTTACCGCCGCATCACCCATTTTTTCGCGCAATTTAGGATTTACCGCACTGCTAGGCGCTTCTTCTAATAACTTCTGGTGGCGGCGTTGGATCGAACAATCGCGTTCGCCCAAATGCACCACATGACCATGCATATCCGCCAAGATTTGCACTTCAATATGGCGTGGCTCCTCAATGACTTTCTCAATATAGACCCCACCATTGCCAAAAGCTGCTTCGGCTTCGCCTTGGGCAGCACGTAATAAACGTAATAAATCATCAGAATTAATCACCAGACGCATACCGCGACCGCCACCACCTGCTGTCGCCTTAATCATGACAGGGTAGCCAATATCATGGGCAATTTTAATCGCCTGCTCTTCCGACTCGATTAAGCCTTCACTTCCAGGAATAGTCGGCACGCCCGCTTTTTGCATCGTCTTTTTAGCCGTGGACTTATCCCCCATTGAGCGAATCGAGTGAGGACTTGGACCTACAAACATGAGGTTATGATCGGCGCAAATTTCGGCAAATCTGGCATTTTCTGATAAGAAGCCATAGCCAGGGTGGATGGCTGTGGCATTGTGGGTCAGGGCCGCCGAAATAATATTGGGAATATTTAGATAGCTTTTGCTGCTGGGGGAATCGCCAATGCAGACAGCTTCATGGGCTAGTTGTACATGCAAAGAGTTGCGATCGACATCAGAATAAACCGCAACAGTGGGGATTCCGAGTTCTTCGCAAGTCCGAATAATTCGGAGGGCGATTTCACCTCGATTGGCAATCAGTAGTTTGGCGATGGGAGCCATGTTTCAGAACGGTAATTGGTGTTTGGTGTTTAGTAATCGGTGATTGGTTGCTCTGTTTTGGTAGGTTGCAAATCCCGATTAAGCTTTCAGTCACTGACTTACGGTTTTGTTAGTAGTCGATGACTTAAGTCTTTTGAATTTTAACTTTTTTTGGGTAGCTATATTGATTAAGTTTATAGCTATTCCTGTGAACATCTTCAAAGAGGAGAAGCGCCGATTCTCCTCTTTGGTGAAAACGATATGTTAGCTGAGCGAAATCAAAACAGGTGTAACTATACTTTTACAGGATTATCAAATTGCACCTGTCTATATAGATCACTCACTAAGATCTCCACATTTACTGATTCCAAAATCAGGCGATCGCTTATAGCATATTCAGACAATACCCATTGGTCTAAATTGTTGCGGCGGAATACTTCCACAACTGAGGAAGAGGCAGGCAAATCGGTAGGCAAATCAACCTGTACTAAGACATATTCTTGTAAGCTGGCAAACCTGCGGTATTGGGAGAACTTAAACCCACGATCAAAGGCTTCGGTAGATGGCGATAGGACTTCGATAACTAGGCAGGGAGACGAAACCATCTGCGGATTGGTGCGATCGCTTTTATCGCAAGTAACCACTACATCTGGATAAAAATATTTTTGTTGCGGCTGGATTTGAACTTTGACATCAGCAATATATACTTCGCAGGGGCGATCGGCTAGAGCATCATCTAGCAATTTAAAGAAGTTTCCTGACACTCGATTGTGATTACGAGTACCACCAGCCTTTGATACAACTTCACCATTCCAAAATTCGTGACGACATTCTTGATGGGGTTCCCAAGCAAGATACTCTTCGTAGGTCATCACGAGGCGATCGCGTAAAGCAACCATATTACTTTTCAGACTATCAGTTTAGGCTATCAAAATTTTAGCTCCCTCAGATTTGATTAACTCGTGAATCAGATCTAAGAGAACTATTTTTTATTGTAGGTGCTTGCATCTAAATCCAAATCCCCTCACTTAGTAATGAAAATTAAATAACATTTGCATATAAAACCCAAAGACGTTTCGGCGGGCTTCG
>JANNDZ010000950.1:0-3853 GCA_031378395.1 Pseudanabaena sp. OTE_75_metabat_487_sub | reverse complement strand
GCCCCAAAAAGGGAGGCTCGCTTAGCGAGCCTCCCTTTTTGGGGCCGTTTGTTAAAAATTACTTTTTAAATAGCCTAAACAAATGGCTAGAGTGTAATGATAGAAAGAGTTTATTAATAAAGTTGATTAGAGTTAAGAAATATTTATGGATAGTACATTAGCGATCGCATACCTTGGGGCCTTAGTTGTGCTACTAGCTGGGGTTAGCTGGTTAGTTATCCGCCAGATTTTGAAAGCGCGTAGTTTAGAAAATGTAATTTCTGACCTACAGCCTAAGCTCCAAAAGGAAAAAGGCACACCTGAAGACTATTACCAACTTGGTAGTGTCTATTTGCGAAAAAAGCTCTACGCTCAAGCAATTACCCTGTTTAATAAGGCGCTGAAAGAAGGCGGAGACAATAGTGCCGAAGTTTACAATGCACTAGGATTTTCTTATTTCTCCCAAGAGCAGTATGATTTGGCGATCAAAAATTATAAGGAGGCGATCGCCTTACAAGATGGCTATGTGACTGCCATTAATAATCTCGGTCATGCCTATGAAAAGAAAAAGTTGCTACCGCAAGCGATCGAGATGTATGAGCAAGTGCAGAAGCTAGATGAAAAAAATGAAACCGCCAAGCGCCGCTTAACTTCTTTAAGAAAACAAGTAGTACCAACAGCATAAAAAAATGCTAGCTAAAGATGATAGGCGGCGCTTTGCGCCGCCTATCATCTTAAAAAAGGGACGCTTAGCGTCCCTTTTTTTATTGCTTGGATTCTATCAGTCCACCACCAAGTAGCAAATCATCACGATAAAAAACTGCCGCTTGACCTGGCGCAATACTAAATTGTGGCTCATCAAAAACAATCCTTGCGCGATCGCCTTCGAGGGGAATTATGGTCGCAGGTGCTGGGACAGTCCGATATCGCACTTGCACTTCGGCATGAAACGGCATGTCAGTAGGAGCGAGCGATACCCAGTTCACTTGATTAATCGTACATTCTTGATCGTGAGCTTCTGTGCGATCGCCAAGGACGACCTCATTTTTAATGGGATCAAGAGCAACTACATACAGAGGCGTTGCCGCCGCTACGCCTAAGCCTTTGCGTTGACCAATAGTGTAGTGATAAGTGCCATCATGCTCACCCAAGACATTGCCATTGGTATCAACAATTTTGCCTTTAACAGGCGTGAGATATTTATCCAAAAATGCCTTCATAGAGCCGTTGGCTTCAACTAAGCATAGATCCATGCTTTCAGGCTTTTCAGCGGTGGCTAAGCCAAACTCGGCAGCGATTTTACGAGTTTCAACTTTAGTCGTATTTCCCAAAGGAAAAATGCAGCAGCTTAATTCTTCTTGTCCGACTTCGTAGAGAAAATAGGACTGATCCTTTGTATCGTCAACGGCGCGGCGCAATTCATAGCGTCCCGAGTCAGGATTAAAGTTGAGCTTGGCATAATGCCCTGTCGCAATTTTATTAATCCCCAACTTTTCGCGAGCATAGGTCATCATTGGCGCAAACTTTACAGCTTTATTGCAGCGCGAACAGGGCAGAGGTGTATAACCTGCTGCATAGCCAGTGACGAGATAGTTGATAATGCTCTGTTCAAAGACATCCCGACTATCAACAATTTCGTGATGTATGCCTAATTCTTCGCATAGTCGCGCTGCATCAACCATTCCCTCGGAGCAACATTGTCCCTTGCCACGCATTAACCACAGCGTCAAACCCGTGACATCGTAACCTGCCCGATGCAATAGGGCTGCCGCCACAGAGCTATCTACTCCGCCCGACAAGCCGACAACGACCTTTTCTGCTATTGCAGGCTGAGTATCTAGTTTTCTTTCGATGATTTCTACGTTTGACATTTGCTACGATCGAACCGCTCAGACTAAATTGTATCTTAAAATCCCTTTGTGATTACCTAACTGGCGGCAAAGCATAACCGATTTGACGGAGAGCTTTGCGAAACTTACCATCATGAATAGCTAAGACCACCAAAGCGCGACTACCGACAAGCTGGCAGTATTTCTTAGTAAGCGGATCGTTCGCAATTAACGCTGCTAAATGAGAACTAGCGCATTCAATTAACTTCGCATCTCCTAAATCTCTCAAACTACTCGTTTTTTCTGAGGCATTGTTTAGAAATTCCTGCATAGATACTGGTAAAGGCTCACTAGTGTTCTGCTCTAGAACTTGCTTTAGCTCCGCAACCTGATGTCCATCCTCGATCGCAGTTAAAAGCTGATCCAAATCTAACCGCCACATCTGATCAGAAATCTTTTGGGCATAAAGATCAAGAACTAGCGCATCGGAAATATTCAGCCCACTTCCTGAAGCCACAATTTCTAAATTTGGCAATACCCGCAAAGTCTGACTATTAGCGATCGCAGTTGATTGATATTTTTCGGTCAAGCCTAGGCAGTAAGCCCCTAGTGCGGTTAAGCGAAAATAGATCAAGCCATCGTAACAACTGAGAAAGTTTAAATCATCAGTTCCCCATAGATCGCCAAAATCACGCCATGCAACCGCAGGGTCAACATAGCCAACATCAATCAAACCCAGTGTCGCCGCATACTCAAACAAGAGGCAGCGCATATATCGCTCTTGTAGAACATTCCAACTATAACCACCTAAATATCCTAAATTCCCATACCCTAATTCGCAGATGTAAAGCTCATGAGGAGCACGGCTGACTTCAAACAGATGTCCAGTGGCTAACATGTACTTGCTGAATTCGGTGAATTGAATCCATTTGCCAATGGAACATTCACTCAAAGCGGTAGCAATCACTTCTCGCCGCCCCGCCACAGCGGTCATCCCCCTTGAGCCTTTGCCAGTTTGTCCTTTGATCTCATCAATCCGCCGAAATTCATCAAAGGTAGTATTCTTTAACCAGCGCTTCCATAATATCTGTAAAGTTTTAGCTGGTGGTTCTTGTAGAGCTTTTAGCCCCGCCTTCGTCAGAACTAGCTTTTTGCCAGAAAGTTCCGCCATGCTACCCACCTGCAACAAAGCTGTCCATGCAAAAGCTTTGATCCCGCCGATATCATCTTCAGGCGTGGTGTAGTTATACTGTGCTTCAGCTTCGCGTTGTTGATTGTCATAAAAATCACCACCCAGCAAAATTGTTGCGATCGCTTTCACAGTTGCGCCACTGGGTAAGGATGTTTTATCACTGACAGATACTTTGCCCGATTGAATCAAACGCAAAACTGACAGCAAGTCTTTTTGAGCAACCTGTTCCATTTCACATACTGCCAACGGAACTTCGTACTCTTCGTCATTCCAATATTTTTGTTGACGCACAAGAAATGTGTCAGGAATTATGTTACCGACTTCGTTTAAACGGGTTGCTTTAGGCTTGGGGACAAAAGTGATTAAAACTTCTTTAAGATCGGATGGCATTACCCCTTGATAAAAAAATAATCTCAATAGTGATGGCTGATATCTTGAACTATAGCGATCGCCTGTGCCAAAATTTGGCTGCTGCCCATATTTAGCCGCAAATGAGTCCGCACGGTAATCATTTCCCGATGAATGTAAGACTTCTGTGATCGCAGCTTTCTGCAACTCATCTAACCTCTGCCAAATCTTTTGGATCTTCACCCCCTCAATTTCTTGCAAAATCGCAGTCACCAGATCGGTTTTGCGGGTCAATTTTTGATCAATGAGCAACAGCGCATAAAGCTTTTTCAACTCGTCAACAGTTTTCGCTTCAAGAGCTTGTTGAATACTGGAAAGGATTTCTACGGTTTGTTTACGTGGCATGATGTGATCTGGCTATAGCAATAATCATCGATTGTATAATTATCAATATCAGTTAGGATCAGAAATTTAATAACACCCAAAATCGGTTCGGCGGGCTTCG
>JANNDZ010000935.1:0-1951 GCA_031378395.1 Pseudanabaena sp. OTE_75_metabat_487_sub | reverse complement strand
TCGCGTCCAGGACCACAACCCAGATCCAAAATCTTACCTGAGACTTTAGGCATTGCAGCGATTAGAGCTTCACGATTTTGTGATACATCATGCTCCCATGTGCCAACGCGATATGACTCGGCGGTCAATTGATATTCTGCGATCGTGATCTGTTCGTGTTTTTCCATGCTAAAAATAAAAGTTTTATAGTGAAGGTGTCGAACAGATTTTAGCGGAGGAATCAACAAATGCTTAATGCTCAGCATTTCAACTTTGATATCTCAATTCTGCTGTTAGCGATCTGTTCTAACGTCCAAAAAGGATGAGGCGGCGCAAAGCGCCGCCTCATCCTTTAGGCAAAAAAGCCAGCCAAATCATAGAGCCGACGGAGAATTGCCATAATTTTTTTGTCGTAGTTGGTATCCTCAGCCCATCGTCCTGCAAGCTGCCCTACCAATGGTGCAGTACCACGCTTAATTAAACTAAACCTTGGGTCAACTAATGGCTGCACTAAATGATTGGTAGTGGCGTATGCCTTGAGATGCTGGATCTGGGCTCTGATGCCAATGCGCCGATCGCTAAAGCTATCACCCCTAGCTCCATTCCCGATCGCGCCAATACCACCAAAATTATTTTGTTCGGGTTGAACATCTCCATCAAATTGCAGAAACCCCGTTTCTAAGCACATCTGACAAAAAGCGATGTCATGGTTAACACCCTCGATCGTCGCTTCTTCGCGATAGATCGCTGGTATATCACCATAAAGATTTAAAGGGGCTTTATTTAGGCGTAAGAGGCGTAAAAGTTGGACTTCAGAAGTAGCACCATCGCCCATGATCCGATCAATTCTTCCAGCAAGAACACGAGAACATAATTTTTCGCGATTAGATGTTTTGGCAAAATCAGCAAAATCTTGAGCTTGAGCAGCATTTCTACCGAGGCGATCCAATGAGAACAGCGCGATCGCCCCAGCCCCAAATTGAAGAAACTGCTTCCTTCTCATAACTGTTTTGCTCTGCCTGACTAATAATTGACCCTGTTGTAGTAAACGTTAAGTAAACTTTGCTGCTTTTGACAAGGGGGATTTGACGGATATTGGGTGCGAGGATCACTGCAACTGCGAGGGTCTTGAGAGTATGCAGAAACGCTGCCAGCGAATGTGAACAGCAAAGCTAAAGCTGAAAAAACAGAAAGCAATAATTTCATGATATTAACCTTTTGTATGAATGATTTAAACCAGCTTTTTTCGGACTACAGATATTTATAAACAATAAAAATATCTATTAACTGATTTCGCATTTTTTTAAGCTATTTAGCTTAATTGAATAGAAGCCAATATTTCGAGAACTTAACAAGCCCGTTGCTTGAGAAAGTTTGGGATATCAAGCTGAGCTTGATGACGGACTTGTGAATTGCTTGTGTAGCGGAGGTTTTCTGAAACAACAGAAATTATCTCTGGGTCTTGAGTTGAGGCTCTAGCTAAGTCGAGAAACAAGCTCTCAATCATCTGCATTGATTCCATGACTCGATGTTTAATCTTGAGCCGATCAGTTGCAGACCAGAAGGAACGAGATTCTTCGCTGGAGCATTCAGTCATCAACAGCTCAATCTCATCTATTAAATTGCGCAGATCACTATCGCCTTCTTGCTGAGGCTCGAAATCATGTTTTGCCAACCGAGGCTGAAATTGATGCGCGTAGATCGGCGGCGTGGGGAAAGCATCACTTTGCATATGTCCTCACTTATCGCTGTGTTACTAAGTGAGGATAAATATGCTGCTGGCGGCGGCGATCGCCTGAGCGTTCAGGTAATTGCGTCGATAGGTGCAAATGCGGATAGGACAAGTCTGCTAACACCTCTAAAATGCGGCAAAAGTCTCGCTGTTGCTTTCTACCATTGAGAAAGTGCGGCACTTCTGAAGAATTAGTGTTTTTCTGTAAGTATTGACGCAGATTGGCGATCGCATTCCAAA
>JANNDZ010000923.1:0-5831 GCA_031378395.1 Pseudanabaena sp. OTE_75_metabat_487_sub | reverse complement strand
GTAACAAATTGTCTTATGTCACGCGCTTAAACATGAACCAACAATATGAGTTAGCATAATACACATAGCCAATGTGTACCTATGAATATGTATCAACGCATTAACATCATATTACCCAACGAAACACTAAAGCTACTCGATCGCATCGCACCGAGAGGCGATCGCAGACACTTCATTGACCAAGCTGTTAAGTACTACATCAACACCGAAGCCAAGAAAAATCTACGGGAAAAACTCAAAGAGGGCGCATTGCGTCGCGCAGAACGAGACTTAGGGATTACTCAAGACTGGTTTAATATTGATGAGGAATCATGGCAAAACGGAAAATAGAATTTGAGGCGAAATCTATTTAGTTAACTTTGACCCTACAGTTGGCTCAGAAATCTAGAAAACTAGACCTGCTCTCATCCTCCAAAATGACATTTCCAATCAATACAGCCCCATTACCATCGTTGCTGCCATTACATCCCAATTCGACCCTGAGACATATCCCACAGAAGTTTTAATCAATCCCCCCGAAGGCGGACTAACTGTGACATCCGTAGTTCTTCTCAATCAGATTCGTTCCATTGATAAACAACGCTTAGTCAAAAGAATGGGTATCGTCTCCGATCACCTCATGGGATATGTCGATAATGCAATTCAAATAAGCTTAGGATTGATTGAACTATAGAATTAGTTAACGATCGCCCTTAACTAGCTTGCTACAATAAACTACCCCTGTTAAGGTGTAAAAATAGCGAACGATGATTGGTTGTTTCAGCCTTCAAAAAGCTGTTTTCTTGAACTTTTGATGTGAAATTTTACGGAGCTATATCACTAGGATCACGCAAGTTCGTTGGTCACCTTAACAGGGGTACTACAATAAACACAATCCATAATCTCCAAATTATAGTCAATGCAAATTATCCTAGAAGTCCCCGATCACCTCGGCGAAAAACTACAACGACTGGGTGATCAACTCCCTGAAACCTTAGATCGATTACTTCAAGACATTCCCACCACAGAAACGATCTCTTACCAAGACGATCGCCAAATTGTCGAACTTCTGGCAAGTCAACCCAGTCCTGAAGCAATCCTCGCCATCCGTCCCACACTAGCCTTACAAGCGCGGATGAGCGAACTACTCGAACGCAACAAATCTGGAAGCCTCTCCCGAACTGAAGAATCCGAACTCGATCGCTACTTACTATTAGAGCATTGGGTAAGATTAGCTAAAGCCCATGCCTATAAACAATTACAGAAGTCAGCATGAGCTATATATCAGTTCCCCTGCGTCGGCTAGTCACCCAACGCGCTGAAGAACAGTGCGAGTATTGTCGATATCCTCAAGCAGCTTCATTCTTTACTTTTGAAATAGAACATATCATTGCTGAAAAGCACGATGGCATTACTGAAGCCGAAAACCTAGCTTTATCTTGCCCTTGCTGCAATCGTTTCAAAGGCACTGACCTTGGTTCAATCGATCCTAAGACAAAGCAGCTAACTCCATTTTTTAATCCCCGTATGCAGCAATGGTCAGATCACTTTCGCCTAGAAGGAGGAAAGATTCTTCCACTCACTCCTGAAGGACGTGTCACTGTTAAAATCCTCCAATACAACCTTCAGGAACGTGTTATAGAACGCGAACAACTCAGCAGTATTGGGAAATATTCAGTACTCTAAGAACTTCTTTAAGCAACATGACCTTCACAGCAGTCCTTGAGAATATATTATCCCAATGTCAAGCAAACTGGCATGTGTCATCATCATTGTTGCGAGAGAGCATACTTAGTTGTGTAAAGTCAGTATCTTCGGATGGTGCTTGGCTTCCTTCAGCAGGATGCAACATTGATTTAGCTTCAAGCTGATCGTATAGAGTCTTAACTACTTGAAGAATATAACTAGCTGCCTGATCGTAGGCGCTGGGTTCACTTAGCGATCGCGCAATTTGCCAGATCGATTTTTCAACTTTCTCAAAGGAAGGATTGGCATAAAATAATTGCCGCAGTAATCCATCTAGACGATGCGATCCCAAGTCATGCCAATTATCGCGATCGGGATCAAAGGGATAGTAAAGTACTGAAAATAGTAAAATTTTCGCACGCATGGAACTCGTAAATCGCATTAGTTCCAATCGCAAGTCAAATAGATCAATGGCAATGCGTGGATCAAAAGGAATTTTGCTGCGAATTTGATTGTTTAAGGGAAAGCTGTATTGATTGATAATTGGGGCGATCGGTAGTGCGATCGCTTCAAGATTATTTGCATCATTGCGATCAGGATAAAGAGGTTCTAATTTAGTAAGTAGCAAATTACCGATCGCGATATATTCCGCAGGTTTTGAAACTCTTTGAACTGCCTCTTGGAGTAAAGCTTGCAATTGCAGAAAAGTGGGCATAAATGAGACTAGCTCTCTTAATAGACTTGCCCAGTCAACACTATTTAATTGACGCAGATCACTTTCCCAAACATCTTGATAGGTATATAACAACAGCTTCTTTAGGCGCATCTGTTGAGCATCTATATCAATGTTATGTGCGACCCATACATAAATATCAGCGTTGTCGTCTAGATAGGAATCATCGAGCAGTGAAAGTTCATCTTCAGTAAAACCAGACTGTGTTTCCGATGGCAATTCTGCAACCAACGATTCGTTTAGTGGCTCTTCTACTGAGCTATTTTGAGAAGTATTGAGTGGAGCAATTAGTTGCGCTGAACCTGCATTAATTACTAGATGACTTACTGAATAGGCAAGCGGCTGACTAAATTTTTGAGAATTTGGATTGAATTGAGAAGAACTTATTGGCTCAGCAATGATTGATACTGGTGATTGCTGATAATATTTGGAAGCTGCATTAAAAACTATTTTGGCAACAATCAAATATTGGCGCTGCTTTTGCACAGAGATAGTTTTGACAGACTTTACTAAGTTCTCCTTTAAGGCTTCAATAGTTGGATATTGTTGATATAAATCTTCCAGTAATTCCACAAAACTGAAGTTGTTTAAACGATTGAGATCATTTTCTAAAATGCCAGTACATACTAGGCATACTAGTTTTTTTGCCCGAACAGGGTCTTCACTCATCTCAAGGTCATCGGAGACTCCATCGATCAGCTTTGACTGAGGACTCTTAGTAGTCTCCACAGGAGAATTAGCAATCGGTGGCAACTCGCCAAGGTCTGGTGTTTTAAGTTCGCTAAAAACAGTCTGAGCTTGAGATTGCATTAGTAGAGGTTGCAGAGCTTCCAATACTTCATTTGCTGATTGATAACGTTGTCGAAAATCAAAGCGCACCATTTTATCAATCACATCTGCCAATGTGGGCGTGACTTTAGCGCGATCGCGCCAGCAAAACTCACTAGTCATTGGATCTTCAGGAATTTGGTTTGGCAATAGTCCTGTCAGTGCTTGGATGGAAATCACCCCGATCGCATAGATATCACTAGCAAACATGGTCTTGCCGCTATATTGCTCGTTGGGCATATATCCAGGTGAGCCAATCACTAAGCTGGAAGTATGTCCTAACTGACTAATCGGCTGAGTACTAACTTCTTTGACTGCACCAAAATCAATCAAGACTATTTTTTTGTCACTAGTGCGACGGATCAAATTACTAGGCTTAATATCGCGATGGATTACCTGCTGACGATGGACAAAATCGAGGGTTTGCAAAATATCTGTGAGAAAACTAATTGTGTACTGTTCTCCCAAACATTCACCACGCTTAATTTCTTGTGTTAATACATCGCCTTCAATCAACTCTTGAGCCAGAAAAAATTCTTCGTCCTCTTCAAAGTGTGCCAACAAGCTGGGAATGCATTCATGCCGTCCTAATCGATAAAGTACCTTTGCCTCATTATCGAATAGTTCACGGGAGATTTTTAAAATTTCTGCTAGCGATGACGCAGGTTTAAGCTGCTTGATCACACAGGTAGGGCGATCGGGCAGATATCCATCTTCGGCAATAAAGGTTTGGCTAAAGCCGCCGCCCCCAAGTTGTTTGACGATTTTATAGCGCCCAGTCAGGGTTTTACCGAGCATAGTCATTTCAGCTAGTACTAACTTGTGTATTTTGGCATTTCCTTAACGTCCTAGCAAGTTAATTTTCGCAAGTGCTTACAAAATATTTAGAATTGTATGGCAATGCAAGTTTGACTTACAGCAATTTGCTTTCAGCCCCGCCACAAATAAGAATATAAAAACCATTGCGGGGCTTCGCCCTTCGACCCTTATACCAATTCACAAAAGTGTGGCAACACTTGCGTCAATTAAAAACCAAACCCAGTAAGGGTTTTAAAAACAAAAAATGGCGTAGCCATTTTGTGATTTGGTATTATTGTGGTGGGTTTGATCGAACACTGCTTTAAAACCCAAAAGAGAATGGCGGCGCAAAGCGCCGCCATTCTCTTTTGGGTTTTGATTTGCCTAGCTACTTAATTCAACTGCTTTTCTTACTGGAATCAGACTGTTAACTAATGGAGCAAAAAGTGTCAATCCGTCTGGGATGCATACTATTTCTACTGGAGTTGTCCCAATGATCTCGCCATCCACTACTACTTTTTGGGGTGGAGTTGCCGTAACTTTGATTTTATTCGTTCTAAAGCAGACCAATACTTCGTTCTCAATCGGAGTTTTGACTAATGCAGAAGTAAATAACTTGCCGATAACATCGATCGCTAATAGGCGATCGGCAAGATTAAGACTCTCATTTTTGGAAATGGCGATCGTCACATCCAGTAAACCATCGTTGGGAATTACCTCTCCAAATCCTTGAGCCAGAACTGAAGTTGGAGGTGCGGCATTGGCAATAGTCATCGCCCCACAGTGAAATTGAGTGATTGAGCCATCAATCTCAACTTCGACAGCAAAGAGTTTCTGTTCTAATAGTTGCTGTGCACCCGCGATCAGATAAGCAAAAGCTCCCAAAAGATTCTTCATGTCTCGATCAGCGCGTTGGACAGTTTCAGCTTCAAACCCAATGCCAGCAAGCAAAATCATTGGGGAATCATTACAGCGAGCCGCATCGACAATGCAAGTATTGCCTGTGAGAATGTTCTCACAAGCTGGCTTAAGTCCTGTCGGAATTCCCAATGCTACAGAGAAGGCATTGGCAGTGCCTCTGGGAATAATCCCAAGAGGAATATCTGTGCCAATCAAAGCATTTGCAACAGCGGAAATTGTGCCATCGCCACCAGACGCGATAATGAAATCAGTGTCAGAAGATGTCAATTTACGATTCTGAATTGCCGCGACCGCAGCTTTTGCTTGATCAGCAGGATTAACATCAGGCTTTGTGAAAATAACCTTCAGTTGAATCTGAGGCTCCAAAATTTGACGAATCATGGCAAGATCCCAATCTGGGTTTCCTTGTCCTGCGACAGGATTAAAGATCAGATGGGCAACAAGGCTTTTGCCTAGCGATTGCAGCACAGCATCTGCTGTTGCTAGGTTAGTAGCTAGGGGAACGTTATAGATTTTGCATACTCGTAATAAAGGGAGAAGATTAGAACCAAGCAATTGAGTATGGTCGGGATCGAAGAACCAAATGACCCCAGCAACTTCTCCCGCTATTACACGAGCAGCAATTTCAATATCCCCACCGTCATGCTGCGATCGCAATAGCTCAATCTGAAGACTAGTTGCAGCTTGAATCTGTTTCCCTGTATTAGCTGTTGCAATGGAATTATAGCGGGACAATGTGGCTTGGTGCTTTTGTGCCAAGGTAACTATGTCAGATTTTTGGGAGTCATGGGCGATCAAGGCAATCGAGATTGGCATGTTAAGTACTTGTGCAAAATAAATTCCCAAACCCGTAAAGTTGCGCCCCGCCGGGGCGCAACTTTACGGG
>JANNDZ010000916.1:0-1910 GCA_031378395.1 Pseudanabaena sp. OTE_75_metabat_487_sub | reverse complement strand
TCGTCACACTTTTGTGAATTGGTATAAGACTGTGATTCTAATTATCTAGCTATCTCAAACATAAAGTAGTGGGGGAACTAATTACCTTGTTTCATCGTCATAGATTGATTGTTAATTTTCATTAGCAATCACACAGGTGCTTTATAAAGTACTAGACTATTATTAGGTTATGTACATCAAAGCTAGAATTCTGAATTCAGGAGAAAAGCAAAATGATTATTGTTTGGAATAGCTTTTTCTTAGGAGTTATTTCTGCTTTTGCCTGCTCTAGCTTAGCTTTGTGGGTAATAGTTACGCTTTCATTGGGGAAATCCCCTTTGCAGTTTAAATAATTGTTGGGCTATCGAAATGTCTATAAAGCTAAAGAAGAAGCATCGCGATTATTGCGATGCTTCTTCTTTTTGGGTTTGATTTTTATATTATTGAAAATGTGACTAAATTCAGCAATTCTTAATTATAAAGCCGATTTTGGTGCTAGGAACACCAAAATCGGCTTTTTGAAAGCTGACCATAGGCTAGCTTTCAAAAAGCCAATTTTGAAAATGAGAATTGCTGAACTACATTTTCGATAATTGGTATTAGGGATGCCGATTGCTATAATTGAATTCGCAAACATTTTCAAAAATTTTAAGTAAGGGCAAATAATGGCGACTCCTCATAGGACAAAACAGGTAAATCTTCGTTTTCCTCTGCCTTTATTGAGCCAAATCAAAACAAAAGCTGATGCCAAACAACAGGCGATCGCTGATTGGATTTTCACAGTGGTCAGTCGTGAGTTTGAGCCTGAGCCAATACCAGAGAGCCCCCCAGAGCCTTCTCCGTTCATTTTACATCCTGAACTTTTGACATATGTCGAGAATTGTCTAGCTCCGTTACATGCTCAAGTTAATGAAATGAGAATGCAACTGGGGGAGTCCAAAGCCTGATTGACAAAGGGAAATCTAGTCAGGCAAATGTCTCTATCCCCAAGGTCGCTAATGACCATAGCCAAGATACTAATAGTTCTAGTGGCTTTAGTTCAGCGCCAAAAATGAAGCCATTGTTTAATTCGTTAGCAGGATTTGCGTTAGAAGTTGGCGATCGCTTAATAATTAATGGCGAGGAAGTCATATTTAAAGGATGGGTTGATCAATCTCAGACAGCGATCGAAGTGAAGGCGATCGCAGAGGATCAGTCATCAGCTAGACAAATTCGCGCTAGGGAGATTAAAAGTCTATCGCGATCGCAAGATGCCGTCGTAGATTCTTCAACATCGCAGGATTTTGGCAGTAAATCTCGCGATGTTGAAGATAGTCCACAGCCAACATCTTCTGAATTTGATGATCGGATCAATGCTCATGTTGATGATAGCCAAAAATCTTCGGATTATGCCGATCATGTGGAAACGATCTCTGAGCCTGAAGAAATCCTTGAAACGCCCAAAGAGCCTGAATACAATGCTTGGGAAGTATGGACATATCTGGAGCGACAACGACTAAAAACGCTCAAATTGATCAACACATTTCAAGCAGAATGGGAAGCTAATCGATTTGTGCGAGAAGCTGAACGCAGCACTCCTGCAAATCTGCGAGTTCATTACGAGATTCGCCCAGTTTGGCTAGACGAAGCTGAAGTTATGGCTTCTTATCAAAATGAACAAAGTTCTCATAAATCTAAGGATAATCAAACTAAGGGTGAGCAAGAAGATTACGCTGACGCGATCGATGTAGAGGTAATAATTTAGCCATGCTTATACGGTAAAATTCCTAAAGCAATATTATCTAAATTATTTATTAAAAGAGAAAATTATGGGAGAAATAGTTAACGCAATGGTCTTATCGATGGTACTAATTCCTGTCGGTATTGCCTTCGGTTACTTCTTACTCAAGCTGCAAGGCGAAGAACAAGAAGAAGCTTAATCTTCAAAGAAA
>JANNDZ010000906.1:0-1848 GCA_031378395.1 Pseudanabaena sp. OTE_75_metabat_487_sub | reverse complement strand
CCAACAACAATGTTTACTGATACGCCAGACTTTAGATGACCAAACCTCAATTGCCTCGACATATTACCAACTAGGAAGTATTTATCAAGCATGGGGTAAGTACGAAGAAGCGATCGCCCATTACGAACAAAGCCGCAATCTATATCAACAATTAGAAAAAACTGAGAATGTTGCTAATCAGTGGTACTGGATAGCAGTCTGCTATCGCGAATGGGGTAAATATGAGAAAGCATTGGTAGCTGAACAAAGAGACTTAAAAATTCGACAACAGCTAGATGACCAACCAAACATAGCTGATGCCTATCGACAATTAGGAAGAATCTATCAAGCATGGGGTAAGTACGACGAAGCGATTAGTTCCCATGAACAAAGTCTAGATCTCTACAAAATTCTTGACTTACAAAAGAATGTTGGCAATCAACTATCTTGGATAGCTTCTTGTCATCGCGATTTTAAAGATTACACCAAGGCTATTCAGTACTACCAAAATAGCCTAGAACAACACCAAGCTATTGAGCAAAACGAAAGTGTATCTCTGCGTTTGAGACAAATAAGCAATACTCAACGCCAACAAGCTAAATACCTCCCTAGTGCCGAGTCTATTGCCTTGCTCGATCTTTCAGAACAAAACCTACAACAATCCCTAGAAATCGACACTGTAGGCGATTACCGAAAAAATCTCGCCAATGATTCTATTTCTCTAGCCTTACTAACAGCCGAGCGTCTACGAAGCTTACCCGAAGGAGACACTTCCAGCCCCAACCTCATCGCCCAATTTAAACCAGCTTATACCGATGGCTTTACTCGTTTCGTCGAACTAGGACAAGTCGTAACCTGTGCAGAAGCAGCCCTAGATATTGCCCGTGCCTATCTAGAGATAGAAGCATTAGCAGACTACGATTTAGCAGCAACCCTAGCCCATCAATCTTTGCAAACCTTCCAAGACCTCAACCGCCCCAAACTACAAGCATCCGCTTGCAAACTCCTTGGAGAGATTTATCTTAAACTTGCCAGCCAACAACAACCAGAAGCCGCAAAAACAGCCGAAAAATTTTTTTCCGATAGCCTACAACTCTATCGCGATCTCGGCATTGCCCAAGAAATTGAAGAAGTCGAACAAATCCTACTCACAGTCCCCCAATTATAGCGATCTTATGCTCAAAACCTTACCCATGAAAACAACCAACTAATTTTTAGAAAAATGACAAGGACAAACATTTACAGTATAAGTCCCTGAGAACCAATCGATCCTTGATGCTGCGATCGAGCAAGGACTAGATTTGCAGTCTGTCTAAAATGTAGTCTTGGTGGCTAAGGCAATATTCACAGCGATTTGCGGCTCGTTGTCTAACTCTTTCCCGTAAAACTTCCGAGAGAAAACTCATGGCAATAAAGGCTCTCTCAATCCTCGTCTAACTACTTCAGCTAGTGCCATTGATTTTCTCAATTGTCCCATTTGGTAAATTGATATTAAAACCAACAATTCATAGCCTTCAGCTTCTGTGAATCCAGTATTTTTGCCCTTAGCTTGTAGTTCTCCCAAACGTTGATTTTGGAATGCATCCATTTTTAAGTTAGCTAATTCGATAACTTCGGAATCTAAAAGATGGGAAATCTCAGTGCGATCGCCAATTTCTGAAAGGTTATTAAAAACAGGCAAAATAATTTCTAGAGTATCAGTTAGAAGCCCTGACAGATCCCGCGCGGTAGCTTTTCCTAAGCGTTGGGCAGATTCAACTAAATTTTCAGGTAAGGGACTTGCAAGAAATAAATAAATCCAAAAGCACTTTATGGGATATTTAATATATTTGGCATAAAGTGATAAAACTTACAGACACGCTCAAGACA
>JANNDZ010000903.1:0-6008 GCA_031378395.1 Pseudanabaena sp. OTE_75_metabat_487_sub | reverse complement strand
CAAAGGTAGTTTTATTTGGTTCACAAGCAAGAGACCAAGCCGTCAACGGTTCAGATATTGATATTCTGATCGTACTAAAAGGAGAAATCAGAGCCAGCGATGAAATTTTAAAAACAGGCGGACTCGTTGCAGACCTATCGTTAAAATATGACCAAGTGATTAGCTGCTTATTCATGGCAGAAACTCGCTTTTTGCATCATAACAACATGCTTTTGCGAAATATCCGACAAGAAGGCATAACCCTATGACCGAATCACAGCAAGAACTACTGCACAAAGCTCAAAGAAGTATTGAAGCAGCCCAAAGCCTACTCCGTGATGGTTATCCAGAGTTTGCAGTGTCACGCGCTTACTACACAATGTTTTACATAGCTTCCGCAATTCTGGAAGGCGAAAACATGACATTTTCTAAACATTCTGCCGTGATTAGTGCATTTGGCAGATATTTTGTCCACCCTAAGCGTGTTTTTGTCGAATCACATCGTTGGCTAATTGAAGCTCAAGAATTACGACTTATGGGAGACTATGGGGAATCGGGTGAAATCACTCAAGATCAAGCAGATCAACAAATTCAACGCGCTCAAAAGTTTATTGAACTTGGGCAAGGATTTATTGAGCTTTAGATTTTTTGTTTTATCGAATTTGCGATCACGATTCATTTGATGTGATTTTCCCTGACAGTAAAATCGAGAAACTTTGACACAGATATCTAAACAAATAATTGCAATATGGCATACCAAATCTCGCGATAGAATTAGAGAAATAGGAGATTAAATTTATGATCGCCACCCAACAGGAACTTATTCAGAGCTTTGCCACCCTTCCCCCAGAAGCACAACGCCAAGCCCTAAATTTTATTGCCTTCTTGCAGCACACCTATCGCACAGAAGTTACAGAGCCACCCAATATCACAGTCAGAGAGTCGGATAAACAAGTAGCCATCACCGTACAAAATCGAGCAATAACCCTTGACGACTTAATATTCAGTATCCCTAATACCTTTCAATATCCTGATGATGTAATGGAATTTACTGAAAGCGAACCACTAGGGCGCGAACTTCTATGAATATCCAAAGAGGTGAAATTATCAGGATTAATCTTAACCCAACCCAAGGTAGAGAACAGTCAGGAAATGCTCGTCCCTGTTTGGTAATTAGCCACACGCAATATAACCAAAAACGTCAGGGAATTGTCATCGTTCATCCCATTACCAGCACCATTAAACCTGAAATTAAAATGATGCTTCCTATCCCCGTAGGTTTTAAAGTACAAGGCTCAGTTATTGCCGAACAGATAAGAACGCTCGATCTAAACCAACGTTGGTGGAAAACAACAGGAGAAATTTTACCAGTAGATTTTGTTAATCTAGTTGTCCAGACTTTTAGCGTTATCATCAGCTAAATCTTCAATTTACAGCCCATGACTAATCATCCGTTTGTCCGTCTGATGTCCTATGCCCGTAACTATCGTCAACAGATTTGGACTGCCACAACTTGTTCAATTCTCAATAAATTTTTTGATTTAGCACCACCAGTTTTGATTGGGGCGGCGATCGATCTGGTGTTACAAAAAGAGAACTTTTGGGCAAATCCCTTTGGTGTGCAAGGATTAGCCGCACAGTTGCTAGTCCTTTCGGCAATCAGTGGTGTGATTTGGGGATTAGAGTCAATTTTTGAATATGCCTATGCGCTTCAATGGCGAAATCTTGCTCAGACTGTACAACATGACCTGAGACTCGATGCCTATCAGCATTTGCAGGAGTTAGAACTAGCCTTTTTTGAAGATCGCAGTTCGGGTGGATTGATGTCGATATTGAGTGATGATGTCAATCAATTAGAGCGATTTCTCGACGGTGGTGCGAATGAAGTTATTCAAGTTTCAGCGACTATTTTGTTGATTGGCGGCGCATTTTTTGTGATTACGCCGAATGTGGCTTGGTTAGCGCTGTCGCCAATGCCGTTTATTCTATGGGGTTCGATCTGGTTTCAAAAATTCCTTGCGCCGCGCTATGCCGAAGTTCGCGAAAAAGTGGGAATGCTGAATGGGCAGTTATCAAATAATATCGGCGGGATTACGACGATTAAAGCTTTTGTGACGGAGGGCTATGAACGCAAACACATTGAGAAAGAAAGCAATCAATATCGTCAAAGTAATCGCAAGGCGATCGCATATAGTGCGGCGTTCGTTCCTTTAATCAGGATTTTGATTTTTATGGGGTTTATGGCGATTCTCTATTACGGGGGCTTGGAAGTACAGGCAGGGAAGCTTTCAGTCGGTAATTACTCGGTGATGATTTATTTGATTCAGCGCTTGTTATGGCCGCTCACCCGCTTGGGTGAAACCCTCGATCAATATCAAAGAGCGATGGCTTCGACCAATCGCATTTTGGATTTGCTCGATACCCCGATCGCAATTCATTCAGGCTCACAAGTACTAAACTCTGTGGTCAATGGTGATATCCAATTAAAAAATGTCACCTTTGGCTATGCCCTTAATTTCCCGATTATCGAAAATCTATCCTTAGAAATCGCTGCCCATAAGACTACTGCGATCGTCGGAGCAACGGGTTCGGGCAAAAGTACGTTAGTAAAGCTGCTGCTACGTTTGTATGAAATTCAATCGGGAAATATCTTTCTCGATCGCATTGATATTCGCGACTTAGAATTGCGATCGCTACGTTCTTGTATGGGCTGGGTGAGCCAAGATGTATTTTTATTTCATGGTTCAGTTTTAGAAAATATTGCCTATGGTTCCTTTGATGCAACTGTGGAGCAGGTTGTGGAGGCTGCCAAGATTGCGGAAGCCGATGACTTTATTCAAAATTTGCCCAAGGGCTACGATACGATCGTTGGTGAGCGTGGTCAAAAGCTTTCGGGTGGTCAGAGACAGCGAATTGCGATCGCACGGGCGGTGTTACGCAATCCGCCGATTTTAATTCTCGACGAAGCAACTTCGGCTGTAGATAATGAAACCGAAGCGGCGATTCAAAAATCCCTAGATTACATTACTAAAAATCGTACAACGATTGCGATCGCCCATCGTCTATCTACCATTCGTAATGCCGATCGCATCTATGTCATGGATCAGGGTAAAGTGGTGGAGATGGGAACTCATGATCAGCTAGTCGCCAACAATGGAATCTACGCAGGTTTATGGAATCTGCAAACAGGACAAAAAATCTGAAGAAGATATCAACTAAAAGCCTGAAAAATATGGCGCAAAGCGCCATATTTTTCAGGCTTTTAATGCAATCAGGCATGAGTCATTAGATACTGACCATTGCCATTGTATTCACCATCGCAAGTCACAAAAATTGTACCAAGCATCAATAAATAGAAGCGCCAGATACGTCGGAACTTAGCGTAGTCCATACCATAGTCTAAAGACTTGACAAGATCTTGGGATGCATCAAATCTCTCCAACCATGCCATTGTGGTTTTGTGGTAATTTATCCCATTCATGTACCAACGATTGATGGTTTTTAGATCGCGATTATGACTTGGAACTGCATCATAATTCCAGTAGCGACCATGGGGGAAAATATATTTGTGCGTGAAGCCACTTGATAAATTGTTAGGGATGCGAACAGTGATGATATGAATGAATACCTTGCCATCGCTTTTGAGAAAAGATGCAAGCTTTTGAAAAGCATTGGTGAGATTTCCCACATGACAAAAGACTCCGATAGAGAGAATCTTGTCAAACTTCTCGGTGAACTGTGCCTCATTCAAATCGCCTTCATGCAAAGTGAATCGACCTGAACTTAGATAGCTAGCTGGATCTTGCATTTTGTGACGCATGTACTCACACTGCTGATGACTCAGGTTCAACCCCGTAAACCTCACATTGGGGAACTTCGACATAATGTAATTAGGGACACATCCCCAACCACAGCCAAAGTCCAAAATGTTGTCACCATCAACGATCTCTAGGCGTTCAATCACTTGATCGATCATGTGTTTTTGAGATTCCTCAAGATCGATCGCACCATTCTCCCAAAATCCAGTACTGTACTTGGGATAGATGACTTGCCAATCGCCAATCATCCGATTCAGCATAGCTTGAGGTAAATCATACTGAATCTTCATCAGTTCTCGTGAGGATTCTGCGAGATGCTCGGATTCGTTTAATACCCATTCATAGGGAGCCAGTAAGCTGGGAGCATGTTTAAACAAAATCGGCATCGTCAGATGAACTAGCGATCGCAGGAGCGAATCTGGTATCTCAGCTCCATTGATATAGGCTTCAGCCATTGCCATTTGGGCTATATTGAAAGCTCCAGCCATTAATCGTGTAGCCTTGTAAGCGATTGGACTTTTTAGAGTCGCATCTCCCACAATAGGGAGATGGTTTTGAATATTCGGAAATACACTTGTAGTCATTTTGGTTTCTCTCAGCTTATAGGATTGCTCAGATAAAAAATCAGAAAAGACATTGACTTAAGAATACTTTGAGGTGAAAAACAGTCAAATGTATGTGTTTGTGAATTTTTGACTTACAATTTAGTATAGCTAGCTATTGAATTTTTGACAGTTAAGAATTTTTGCTAAATCAACGTAAAATCGATCTGCTCTGCCTAGATTTTCTGGCTGAAGAGAGCTGAAGCTCTGGGATATAAGGTATTTACTATTTAAGGTTTGAGAGTCATTTTTAAATTATTTCAATCAAAATTATCCCTGATGAGATCGTTTTCAGCATAGATTAAATGAAAATAATATAGAAGTTTCAAATATATTTAAACAAATTTCCAGTGATCGTCCAATCACCTTGACGTGGTAAGTCTATGTAAGGAGAATTTTCGCCCCCTAAAACATTGAGATGCCTAAATAGAAGTAGCTAAGCATGAATATTATTAATCAAAAAAACTTAACAACGCAGACAGATTATGCCAAGAAATTGCGTCCTTTAATTCCATCAGAGGCATTTTTACCTGATCCCAATAAAATCTGGATTTTATTAATTAATATAATGATCTTGATTGTTGGTTGGGCGATCGCCTCCTATTTAGATCGATGGAACTGGTATTTTCTTTGGCTCTACTTACCAATTGCGATCACTATGGGAAATAGCATCACTGTCTTGGGGTTTAGCTCTCATGGTCTACTCCATAGTTCCGTAATGATTAGCCCTTGGCTACGACAAATTCTTAGCCTCTTAGGATTTACAATGCTATGGATGCCACCAACTTTGTGGAAAGCAGTTCATAATCGAGAACATCATAATAAAACCAATTCTGAACAAGATCCTGATCGCAACTATTTATTTTCGCAACCAAATAATTGGGGGAAATGGCTTCAAAATGCTTTTGTGCCATCTTCAGAAATTAATCCAATCGCATTAGTGATTGGTATGGGGCATGTTTGGGGAATGTATACGTTTCGCCATCTCACTTCAGTATTGTTTTTTAATAATCGCTCAGCTACATACCCTGTAGCTGCATTCAGTGTTAGTGAAAAAGAAAGAATAGCGATCACTTGGGAACTATTGGGAATTATTGGTCTACATCTTTCTGTCTTAGCCAGCTTGCAGTTTTCTCCGCTCAAGATTTTATTTGGCTACTTTATCCCGATTTGGATTGGATATGCGATCGCAATTTTCTACATTTACTCTAACCATTTGCTATGTCCTATGACAGACACAAACGATGTTTTAGTTAATAGTCTTTCAATTCGCGTACCGAAAATATTTGATGTTTTGCATATCAATTTTTCTTACCATGTAGAGCATCACATTTTCCCAGGAATGAACCCAGACTACTATCCCATAGTGCAAGAATTGCTGTTAGAGCATTATCCAGAAAAATTCAATTTAATAGGTGCTGGCAAGGCTTGGAAATTAATGCTACAGACTCCGCGTCATTACCTTAATGATCATACACTTACCGATTGGACAGGAACAAAGCTTGTACCTTGTCCTAATTTAAACAACAAGCAATAATTTTTCCGTGATATATAGCAAAAAAAGAGTTAGTTAGTACAATCAAAAACCCAAGAAGCGAGGTTGGGGGGG